>CAMLRJ010000349.1 GCA_946482345.1 uncultured Cellvibrio sp. | reverse complement strand
CTACTTTTGAAAATGCAGGTGCTGCGACCCATCCACCATTAGCATAAATGCCACTGCCCTGAGGCTCATCAATCACAACCAATGCGACGATACGAGGATTTTTAACAGGCGCCATGCCAATAAATGATGAAATTTGTTTTGAGGTGTAACGTCCACCCATGGCTTTAAATGCGGTGCCGGTTTTTCCTGCTACAGAATATGACAAGGCTTTTGCTCTGCTTCCAGTTCCTTCAGCGCTAACGACACGAGTTAACATTTCAATAACCTGATGAGCATATTTTTCATCGATAGCACGTTCACCTTGAGGTGGCGTATCCACTTTCAAAAGTGATAAAGGACGTTTAATTCCACCCGATGCAATCACGCTGTAAGCTTGCACAACTTGCAAAGGTGTTAAGGTCAACGCATATCCATAGGATAAATTTGCACGCTCAATTTTTTGCGCTGGTTTTAAATAAGGTAAAGAGCCCGCCGCTTCGCCAGGAAAACCGGTACCAATTGCCTGACCAATTCCCAAGCGTGCGTACATATCACGCACTGTGTTGGTATCCAACGCAAAACTGATTTTAGTCATGGCAATATTGCTGGACTTTGCAATCGACATTGCCAAATCCATAACACCATAATTCAGGTGATCTTTGATGGGTTTTGTACCCACCATAAAATATCCGGGATTGGTATCAATCACGTCATGCGATTTGAATTTTCCACTTTCGAGCGCAGCCAACACCACCCAGGGTTTTACGGTCGAACCGGGTTCGTACAAATCTGTTATCGCCCTATTACGCAATCCATTTCCACGCGCACTGCTGCGATCATTCGGGTTGTAACTCGGCCAATTGGTCATAGCCAAGACTTCGCCAGTTAATACATCCAAAATAATCAGCGAACCCGCAGTTGCCTGACTGGTTTCAATTGCTTTTTTTAATTCGCGATGCGCGAGATATTGCAAACGCAAATCAATACTGAGCGTTAAACTTTGACCTGAACGTGCAGCAGTTGATTTTAATTCTTTGACAACGCGTCCTCGCAAATCTTTAATCACTTCCTTTTCGCCATCAATGCCGGTTAGCCAGGAATCGTAAGCCAATTCCATTCCTTCCTGACCACGATCATCCACATCCGTCATACCCACTATGTGAGAGGCCACATCACCCGCAGGATAGTAACGATGATATTCAATTTGTTCGTAAACACCCGCGATACCAAGATCCAAAATAATTTGTGCTGCATCCGGCGGCATTTGTCGTCGCAGATACATAAATTCTTTTTTCGCGTAGCGCGATAATCGTTGATTTAATTCTTTGACTGAAATACCCAGAGCTTTAGCAAGTTGCGGAAAATGTGCCTGCTCTTTCATCAATTGTTTGGGATTCGCCCACAAATCCGAGACCGGCGTGCTCACTGCCAGAGGATCACCATTACGATCAGTGATGACACCGCGATAAGCTGGAATCACCTCACTGCGCAATGTTCTGGATTGACCCTGATCTTGCAAAAATTCAAATCCTTTTTCAGTGTTTGGCCACACTTGTATTTTCACCAAATGAATAAATAAAGTGATGACCAACAGAATCAAAAAAAGTCCCGCAACATAAAATCGCCAGCGCGACACACGCAACGGTGTCTGTGCAACTTTGCGTTGCGTTTTTGCGGTTCTGGGCTCCAATGCTGATTTGCGAATAATCATTGCGCCCTCCCTTCAACACGAGCAGGGATCATCACAATTTCATCCGAAACCGGCGCCTTCATATTCAGCTCGGAAACCGCAATATGCTCAACACGTCCGTAGGCAGCCCAGGTACTTCTTTCCAATAAATACTGACCCCACTGCACTTGTAATTGCGACGCTTGTTTGCGCAGCACTTCCAAATCATCCGTTTGCCGACGCACCTGTTGTGTGCTGGCAACAACCGCCAAAGCAGAAATCAAAACCAACAACCAAAGCAACGCAATCGCCAGGATCATGCCTGGCGTTATTGCTCGTTGATTTTGCTTCAATCTTAATTTCATAATTTCCCTGGTAGATTTTTATCTACTCATAATTTTTCAGCGACACGCATAACTGCACTGCGCGAGCGCACATTAAGCGCCACTTCTGCATCCGATGCCTTGAGCGCTTTGCCGATGGTTTTTAATTTTCGATTTAACTGCTCATCGCGAATTGGCAAACCTTTTGGCACAGGATCACCCTGTTCCTGTTGACGAAAAAAACGTTTTACCAGGCGATCTTCCAGTGAATGAAAACTTATCACCACCAAACGACCACCTGGAGCCAACACGTTAACCGCTTGAATCAAAACCGATTCCAAATCACCCAACTCATTGTTGATGTAAATTCGAATCGCCTGAAATGCACGTGTCGCCGGATGCTTGCCTTTTTCCCAAGCGGGATTGGCTTCTTTAATCACTTCCGCCAAATGCCCTGTACGCGAAAAAGGATGCTTCTGCCGCTCCATTACAATGGCTTTTGCCATGCGCCGCGCAAAACGCTCTTCGCCCAATTCTTTTAAAACAAAACTGATGTCATCTTCGGCTGCTGTATTAATCCATTCCGCTGCGCTGATGCCACGCGTTTGATCCATACGCATATCCAGTGGGCCATCCTGCATAAAACTGAAACCACGCTCGGCGTTGTCCAGTTGCGGTGATGACACACCCAAATCCAGCAACACACCGGACACTTTTCCGGTTAAGTCTCTTGCGCGAATTAATTCAGCCAAATCCGCAAAAGATGCGTGTGCAATAGCAAAGCGTTTTTCGTCAGCAAATTTCTGATGCGCGGTTTCAATTGCAGCCAAATCCTTATCAATCGCCAACAACTGACCTGTTGCACTTAACTTCTGCAAAATAAGGGAGCTGTGTCCACCGCGACCAAAAGTGCCATCGACATAAAACCCCTGCGGATCAGTGATCAATTGCTCAACCGCTTCATTAAGGAGCACAGTGACATGCGGCCAATTTCGCTGGAGGGTTTGGTCAGACACGCCAGCTCCTGTCAAAAGGACAAAGATTGCAATTCGGCGGGCATAGCATCCTGAGCAGGCTGATCCAGTAATTGATGCCATGCATCTTCGGACCAGAGTTCAAGCTTGTTGCCCAAACCTACCAACATCAGTTTCTTATCGAGATGCGCGAACTCGCGCAGGGTGGGAGGCACCAGAATGCGCCCATTGCCGTCCATCTCCAGATTGACTGCCTGACCGATGAACAAACGTTGGATACGTCTGACTTCAGGATGAATAGTGGGTAACGACTGGATTTTCGGCAGTATCTGTTGCCACTCAGGTTCCGGGTACACCAGCAAGCAACGCTCCTGTGTATGGGCCGTCAGCCATAAACGACCAGCACAAAGCTCAACCAGCTCATCGCGAATACGCGCAGGCACGGCCATGCGACCTTTTGGGTCCATGCTGATGGAATGACTACCTGTAAACACAAATCACCACTTTGGAGTAAAAATTTCCACAAAAATCCACATTTATCCACTTTTTCCCACGATGCTCACTATAAATCCGCTCAGTGCAAAGTCAAGGGAACAAAAAACAAAAAAGTCACAAAAATCAGGGGAATATCTAGGAAAAGTGAGGGAAAGCATACGGAAAATGCCAAATGGAGACGGAAACAATACCGATAAAAAGATATAAAACAGCCAGATATGCAAATAACTTAAAGTAAAACATTAAGTTTGCAATTATTTGGGATTGAAAAAACAGGTTTTTTAGAAGGAAAGGAGCTAACAGAAGGACTCAAAACAAAAGCGGAGCAAAAGATACTGGATAAAAATTCAGCTGGCAAGCTTGTGGAAGCACTTATATCAATTGCACATCAACCCGCTTGCCCAATGCGGCAGCGGCTTTGGTGAGTGTTGACAAAGTCAGACTGGCATCACCGCTATCAAGCAACCTATCCAATGCGGCACGACTAGTGTGCATCATTTCCGCCATGCGACTTTTACTAATATTTTTTTCTTTCATGGCTTGCTCAATTTGCCATGCCAGTACGCGCTTAACAGCCAATGCATTAGCAAGATCCAAGAGACCTTCATCAGCCAGAAACTCCTCAAAGTCACTCCCCAAATGTGGGTTGGTTTTTGTCATTTTTTACCTCGAAGTTCTTTCAATCGCTGTATTGCTAATGTCAAATCACTTTGCGGAGTTTTCTGTGACTTCTTCACAAAGCCATGTAGTAACACCATTTGTTCACCCTCAATCGTGAACAGAACTCTGGCTATGCCATCACTGATCATGGAACGCACCTCCCATAAATCAGCCCCCATCTTACGCACCAGGGGCATACCCAAAGGCCAGCCTATTTGAACTGTTCTAATGTCACCGCCAATTGTAGCGCGATCCAATTTACGCAAATCAAGTAGCCATTCTTTAACCGGCTCGTTGCCTTTAGCCGTTTTGAAGAAAACAGCCTTGAGTGGAATTAGCGGCATAGCTCCCCCTTGCCTATAAGCAAGTGTACCATTAATGGTACGCATTGCAATGATTCTGGATAGTACATTATGAACTCCGTAGGTTTTGCTTAAGTCCTGAGAACTTTACACATGGAGTTATGGACACC
>CAMLRJ010000348.1 GCA_946482345.1 uncultured Cellvibrio sp. | reverse complement strand
GAAAATTTTATTATCCAGTTCTACTATATTGACCTGTTTTTTGGTGGTAACAAATTGCTGCAGCTGTGATTTTAATGCCTGGGTTTGTATATTTTCCTGATCCAGATTTTTCTCCATACGTTTGTTATCGCTGGCAGTTTTTACCGTAACCACGCTCAACAATATGACGGATATCAACAACAACACCAAAATCTGTGAAGATCTGAAAGGCTCCCGGTTGGGCCGAAATTCCGGAAGATAAAAATTAATCTGTTGCATATTAGTTTGCCTCGTCCTGTCTTAACGCAGCACCAATAGCGTTAATGCAAAGTGGCAATATGGCCGCTTGTGCGGCATCTTTTGATTGGATTTTTTCTTCTATAGGCAAAAGTTGGATAGGTGTCGAAAAACTATTGCGTATGGTGGGCGTCAATTTATCGGCCGTGACATTTTCGCCACAAAGATAAATCTGACCCGGAGGGATCTGACGCATTTGCCGTTCAAAATAATCCAACGAACGCTGTACTTCCAAAATCAAATTGTCAGCAGGTAAATCATCCAGTAACCCGGCGTTATAAGGTAAGTTGAATTGTCGAGACAAATACAAATTATTGTCACGAACAATAATCAAACTGCCGCTACCCTGCACCAATCTCACCAATGCAACCCCACGCTTGCCATCTTCCGCACAAAAATGCACAAGATTACGCAAAGCCAATTCGGGAATATCAATCGACAATAAATTCAATTTCAAATTGCGGGCATGGCTGCTCAAATTTTCAATGATGGATCGTTGCACCGCCACTGCATAAGCCATACGGTTCGATCCACGCGCACTGTCTTCCGGTAAAAAAAATCCCTGAACTACCGCTTGTTGAATGGGGAATTGGATTAAATCCTTGACACGCCATCGCAAAGCCTCTGCCAATTCTTCCTCCGGTACTTTGGGCGCCTCACCCAAAATTATCTGATAGGAACCATTGGTCAATACAAAATGGCACGGAAGATTTTGCAACCCCATTTTTGACAAACGGCTTCGCAATTCATCAACCGGATTTTCATTGTTTGAGACAGGAATAAATTCTGCGTGTTGGCAGACTATCTTCTCGTCGTCCCGCAATAAGTGAACCCAAGCGACACCCGTTGCGGCAAATTCAATACCTAACAGGGCACCATGTCGCTTTGATCGAGGCAATAAACTCTTTAGAGATGCAGCAAAATTTTTCACTCTGGCCTCAAATAAAAGACTCGGAGACTTAATAACTCTTGCTTATAATTAAGCATTGATAGATAACCATCGTCTGTAGATATAGACCACAAAGTGACTTTACGCCAATGTTTCATATTGTTTTGTTTGAACCGGAAATCCCGCCCAACACAGGAAATATTATTCGTCTTGCTGCCAATACCGGCTGCCAATTACATCTAATCGAACCTTTGGGATTTTCATTGGGTGAAAAAAATGTAACTCGCGCCGGTATGGATTACATGGAGGTACAAAGCGTTAAGATTCATCCAAATTGGGAAGCGTTTATAGCCTCCGAGCAACCCGCACGCTGGTTTGCCTTGAGCACAAAAGGCACCCAACACCACAGCGATGCGCGTTTTCAAACCGGTGACTATCTGGTGTTCGGCCCCGAAAGCCGTGGTTTGCCACCGGATATTCGCAACGCGTTACCCGCAGACAGAGTCTTGCGCCTGCCCATGGTCGCCAACAGCCGCAGTATGAATCTGTCGAATGCTGTCGCTGTTATGGTGTATGAGGCTTGGCGGCAGATTGGTTTTGAGGGTGGTAATTAGCATGCAAAAAATCGCTCTCTTCTACGGCAGTTCTACCTGTTACACCGAAATGGCAGGCGAAAAAATTCGTCAGCAATTGGGTGAAGATAAAGTTGATATCTTTAATATTGCCGAAACACCACTGGTGCAAACCGGTTTTTATGACTATTTGATTTTCGGTATTCCTACCTGGGATTACGGTGAACTACAGGAAGACTGGGAAAATTGTTGGGATGAATTGGATCAACTGGATTTCACTGGCAAGAAAATTGCGATTTATGGATTGGGTGATCAAGTGGGTTATCCGGAATGGTTTTTGGATGCCATGGGTTACTTGCACAGTAAATTAATTCATCGCGGTGCAACAGCATGCGGTTATTGGCCGCGCGAAGGTTACGAATTTGAAGCATCCAAAGCGCTTACACCCGATGGCAAATATTTTGTCGGACTGGCATTGGATGATGAAAATGAATTTCAAAAAACCGATGCACGAATTGCGATTTGGTGTGAACAGATTTTGCGGGAGTTTGGGTTGTGAAAAGCAATCACCCCCTCCTAACCTCCCCCTTGTCAACGACTGCATGGATGCAGGAGGTAGAACAACGTCTGGAACAGTTGTCGAGGAGAGGGAACAGATCTCACTCTGTTGCAAACAGGGAGTCAAGTCCCTCCCCCTTACGAAGGGGGAGGTTAGGAGGGGGTTTTGCACGCATCAATTGAATGGGACGACCAGGGCCAACCACTTTCCAAATCCTTTGGCGATGTTTATTTTTCAAAAGCCAACGGTTTGGAAGAAACTCGTCACGTATTTTTACAACACAATCAATTAACAGAACGCTGGCAAAATTTATCCGAAAATAGTTTTTTCGTGATTGGCGAAACCGGTTTTGGATCAGGTTTGAATTTTTTAGCCGCCTGGGATTTATGGCTGAAAACAGCGCCCTCTTCTGCACAATTGCATTTTGTTTCTGTTGAAAAATTTCCGTTACATAAAAACGATTTACAAAAAGCATTGGCGCTTTGGCCCGAGCTGGAGTTTTTATCAGCGCAATTAATTGATGCTTATCCCTGTTTTGTGGGGTCAGGCTCTTTCCACCGACTCTCCTTCATGCAAGGCCGCATAGAACTCACGCTGATTATTGATGATGCCACCGAAGGTTTTACCAAATTACTCGCATCAACCCATCCATTATTTATGCGTGCCGGTTTTAAAATAGATGCCTGGTTTCTTGATGGTTTTGCTCCGGCAAAAAATCCGCAAATGTGGAGTAATGAATTATTCTCGACAATTGCCAACCTCAGTCATTTGCAAACAACCGTTGCCACATTCAGCGCAGCGGCTTTGGTAAAAAACGGTTTAAAAAAAGCAGGCTTCGCAATCGAAAAAGTGGCGGGCTTTGGTCGTAAGCGCGAAATGGTGAGAGGACAATTTGCGATTGAACCCGCAACACCCCATGCAACACAATTTGAATTCAAAGGCAGTTTCTCGCCCTACCCTATCCCCTGGACAATTTCCGATAATCAAACTGAATACATCAAAAAAACTGCAACAATTATTGGTGGCGGAATTTCAGGTTGTCACACCGCAAAAGCTTTAGTTGAAAGAGGTTGGCAGGTCACATTAATCGAACGTCACCATGATCTCGCGCAAGAAGCCAGTGGTAATCCGCAAGGCGCAGTCTATGCAAAACTGTCGATGTTAGACGAAGCCCAAGCTGCATTTAATCTGCACGCACTGCAATTTGCGCTTCATTATTATGCAGATTTGTGGCCGCAAATCGGTCAGCAATCGGGATTGTTACAACTGGCGTATGATGATGCCGAAAAAAAACTGCATCAGAATTTATTCAAGCGTTTTGCTCAAGCCGATGATTTGGTGCAATTTGTAACTGCCGAACAAGCCAGTCAAATTGCCGGTGTCGAATTGCAATACGGTGGCCTTTATTTTCCAAAATCTGGTTGGATCAACCCAAAAAAACTCTGCAAACTTTTAACCCATCACCCAAAAATCAACATCCGCACTACATCACATGCCATCAAATTAAATAGACTTGATGATTCATGGCAAGTGCGTACGGAAGAAGGTTTTGAAATAGAATCCAGCATAGTCATTCTCGCTAACAGTCACGATGCAAAAAATTTTGCCATCACCAATCACTTTCCATTGAATAGTATTCGCGGGCAAGTGACTTATCTGCCACAACCTGAAACATTGCAATTAAAAACTGTGATTTGCACAGAGGGTTACATCAGTCCTGCCGAAAATGGCCAATTTTGCATAGGCGCCACTTTCAATTTACGCGACCACAATCCCAACACAACATTGAAAGATCACCAAACCAATTTCAATAATTTCAAACAACACTTGCCCGCGTTGGCAAATTATTGGCAAGCGATTGAAATGGAAAAATTAACCGGCCGCGTCGCTTTCAGAACCAGCCTGCCCGACTACCTCCCTGCCGTCGGCCAAGCACCCGACACAGAAAAAATGCAACAAAATTTTGCCCCACTTTCCGTCAACGCCCGCGCCGGAATCACCCAACCCGGCAACTACCACTCCAGCCTTTACCTAAACCTCGCACAGGGTTCCCGAGGCCTAACCTATACTCCACTCTGCGCAGAATTATTAGCATCAATCATCAACAAAGAACCACCACCCATAAGCCAGCAATTAGCGAATGCGTTGAATCCTGCAAGGTTTTTGATTCGAGGAATTGTGAAGAGGAAGAGCAAGTAGAAATATATTGTTATCTCCCTACGCCATTGAAAATCGAAAACAATTTAATACGACAGCAAAATAAAAATGGCGATATACAGT
>CAMLRJ010000347.1 GCA_946482345.1 uncultured Cellvibrio sp. | reverse complement strand
AAGATCAAAATTGTTAAGTTCATAGAATTGGATTTCTTTATAAAACAGATTATCTTAATCACACTTCAGCATTTTCAATTGATCCTAACAGTCTCCCTTTAAAAGAAGGCGAATTTCTGCTGCGTTGTGATGCTGGATTGCCTGGATTTTTGGATGATTATTTACCCGATGACTGGGGCAAAAAAGTATTAACACGGCTAGCGTTTTATCGCCACCAACAACGATTGAATAGTCACAGTGCAATTGATTTATTAAGCCTTATGGGAAATCGTCGCATAGGCGCCTTATCTATTGTTGCAAAAGATTCTGCACCTGCTTTTGAATCTGGATTATCACTCGAAGATTTGTCACGAGCAGAATTGGCTGCACAACATATTGATGATGTCAGCTTTGATCAAATTGCATTTGATGAAATGAATCTTTTATATCTTGCCAGTTCTGGCAGTGGTGTTGGAGGAGCTAGGCCCAAAGCATTGATTGCAGATAATAATCAGGAAACTATCGCGAAATTTAATCGCACCAATGATCATTTTAATAATGCGCGAGTCGAATTGGCGTGTTTACAGCTGGCAAAATTGGCAGGATTAAATATCGGCAACGGCAAAATAGTGCGAGGTATTAACGGGCGAGATGTACTGTTATTGGAACGTTTTGATGTGATCAATAACCATCGCGCGCATTTAATCAGCATTAATAGTCTGTTAAAAAATCCCATCACTCAAAGCGATCATGGATTCCATTTTCACTACGACAGTATTTTTAAATTACTGCAAAAATTTTCAGTCAATATCGAACAGGATGCAGAGCAATTATTATTACAAATGCTGTTTAATCGCGCGATCAATAATGTTGACGATCACGAACGCAATTTCAGCCTGATCAATAAAGGCGAAGGTTATCAGTTGTCCCCCGCTTATGATTTAGTCCCCATATTGGCACGCGGCCAATATCACGTCGCCGGTTTTCAATATCAACCCAGCCCACCCAAACCTTCGGAAATTTCATCGTTTGGAAAAGTATTTGGCTTATCCAAACCACAAGTTGCGCGCTGTGCAGAACAAGTGATTGCAGCAGTTTCTGAATGGGAAAATATTGCTAGCCGAGTGGGTGTAGCGGAAAAGGAAATTGTATTGGTGAAAAAATACTTTAATTTTTAATGCTGCCAAATCAATTAGTTACGTACTCTAAGAAAAAATTCATTCATCAGCCAGCTCTAAAATCTCTGCAATTAATTTATCACTCAAAAAATATCCTGACGTCACCAATTCATGAAGTTTAGGTTTTATTGCTGGCAGCAATCCTTTACGTTTCGCCAATAACAAAACACCCAGTGCACCAATTATATTGAGTTGATGCGCCTTGGCCGCCAAACGCCCCAAACGTTCATCAATTAATACCGTTGCTGCTGAAGTCAACGCATATTCCAATGCAGTCTGTTCGCCTCTATCCAAATGTGAAAGTGATGCACGCACCTGCGGATCATCTACAGGTACTAACCAACCTCGCATAATTGCGGTTTGAATTTTCTTGGCATCTGCACGATCAGGTTTGATCAAACATTCACGCAAAACAGTTTGTGTTACACATACTGGAGAAAATAAATGACTCAGTGATTCCAAAAAATCTACCCGAGCCAAAGCTAAAAGTGGGCCGGTATCTGCTACCAGCAATTGATTAGTTAAATTGTTCGAGGTCATCCAATAACTCTTCCTTTGAGTAATCAGCTATAGCAATTTTGCGCTCCGCCAGTTTGTCCATCATTTCTGAAGCTGATAATCCTGCCAAGCGTGCAGCTTGCACCAAGGTTACCTTATGGTCGGCAAACAGTTGTATTGCCATAGATACCCGCACACCGGACTCCAACAAAACCTCATCAAACGGAACTGCCACAAACACCGGCTGCCCATGCTTGGTGACCAGCGACAAATGCCCTAATTCAGCCTCACGAATAAGCTCCCCCGTACGATTGCGCAGGTCTCTAACCGTAAACATTTCCATAAAAAACCTCATTTGTGCCATCAGATGTAGGCACATTCTGTTCTTTTGATGGTTAAATTTCAAGCGATCCCTGTACAAATCAACATTTATCCTCATCCACATGCGAAAGCAGGAATGAGGAAGAAAAATTGGATACCCAGCTACTCAATTGATAAACCAACACACTCAACCCAATAATTTCCACGATCTTCCCATACGCAGCTTACTGTTTTATTTGTAGCTTTTGCAGTGAGCAAAAGAGAGAGGCTTTCGCTTGCTACACTACCATATGAAACAAATTTCCAGCCAGCAAGAGTTGGATTGTTTGTTCTAACTACAATGATTTTTATGTTTGATGGAATTGACCCACCATTCGCTCCCAAATCTGGAATCTTTGACTTATCAGAATAGACTTCAATTTTATCAACGCTAATATTGTCTTTAGTTGCAGAAAATGCAAAATTCGATAATAAAATTGCAACAAAAATAGTGAATTTTAGAGATTTCATTTGTGTTACTCCAATCATAGATATTTTATAGAGAATTTTTAGCATAGTGTTTTTTACACCATTTGTGTTACGTATCGTCAATACAAAAGCACAGCATCAAATGCGCCTTTTTGTTAGGCATATTACCTTTGTAAATAGACGCCATTTTTAATTACAACCGATTCGATTGCGCTAAATTTTTACTGGATAACCAAACCTCCTCCCTATGTTTGCATTTTCTACCTGGCTCACGTTAATTGCATTTTCTTCATAAATTACATAGCACCTGGAGTCACCATCACTGGAACAAAAAGCAACCGCATTTCTTTCTTGATTCCAGATTGCCGAACCATTTTCGTTAGCGCCGCATAACAAAGAGCCAAAAAGAATTAATACTGTAATAAGTTCTTTCATGTTTATATAAATAATCCACTCTATCTCTGAAAAATACTTAACCATCGATATGTTTAGCTGACGGTTGATAAAAATACCCAAACCCCCGCTGGGTTTTGATGGGGTCAGCCTCCTCATTAATTTGCCTTAATTTACTGCGAATGGTTTTGATATGGGTGTCTATGCTTCTATCGTAATTGGCGTCATTGGCAACGCCAACGGCTTGCAATAATTGTTCACGTGAAAGCACATGGTCAGGGCGTTTAATTAAATATTCCAGCAACTGATATTCCAGTTTTGTCAGGTTTAATACTGTGCCGCAAAAATAAATCAACTTGCGTTGTTCATCTACGTCAAATTCCTGATTGACAGCAACTGTTGATTTGGAAGAATCTGTTGTGATTCGACGTTTTAAAATCACTTTGACACGTGCAGCAACTTCACGTGGGCTGAAAGGTTTGACGACATAATCATCTGCGCCGATTTCCAGGCCGACAACTCTATCCAGTTCTTCACCGCGTGCGGTTAAAAAAATGAGCGGGACTTCAGAAAAGCGGCGGAGTTGTTTGCAGGCTTCAAATCCGGTAATGTCGGGCAGGCCGACGTCCATGATCACCAGATCCACTGGATGTTGTTGAATATATTCAAGACCTTTGGTTGCCAAAGTTTCCCAGTGTGTTGCAAAACCTTCGGCCTGCAATACAAATAACAAACTTTCTGCAATTGATGATTCGTCTTCAACAATGAGTACTCGGGGCATAGCTTTGAGTCCGTAATAATGTGAGCCTTTTTATGAGTGGCGATTCTATCATCAGGAATTCCGAAACCAGTAACACTGCAAACGACGAAGCCATTCGCATTGTCGGTGGTGGCCCGAAAAAAGTGCTTTATACATTAAAGACTATTGCCCGGATTGGTTTATTGAATTCCACCAAAGCATTGACCAGCCGCAATACTTGTAAAGCCTGCGGTTTGGGCATGGGCGGACAATTGGGTGGCATGACAAATGAGAAAAAAGAATTCCCATCTGTTTGCAATAAAAGTATTCAAGCACAATCCACCGATATTCAACCTGCCATTCCGCTCGAATTATTTCAACATACTCTGGATGATTTCAAACAACTGTCCGGTTATGAAATGGAACATTTGGGGCGATTGAATAATCCCCTGTATAAATCAGCAGAGTCAAATCAATATCAAGCGATAAGTTGGGAACAAGCGTTTAAGTTGATGATTGAAAAATTTAAACAGACTGAAGCTCAACGCAGTTTTTTTTATTCATCCGGTCGTTCATCCAACGAAGCCGGATTTTTATTGCAATTGATTGCACGTTTATATGGCACCAACAATGTCAACAATTGTTCTTATTATTGTCATCAAGCAACCGGTGTTGGTTTAACCAATGCGATTGGCAGCGGTACTGCCACTGTGTCATTGGAAGATTTGGCATTAGCCGATTGTATTTTTGTGATTGGCGCCAATCCTTCATCCAACCATCCGCGCTTTATTCACCAATTAAAAAATTGCCGTGAACGCGGTGGGCAAGTGATTGTGATTAATCCAGCGAAAGAACCTGGATTGGTACGTTTTGCAGTGCCGAAAAGTGCTAAATCCATGATCACGGGTGGCAGTTGGATTGCATCTGATTATATTCAACCTAGAATCGGCAGTGATTTATTGTTATTAACCGGTATTGCCAAAGCCTTGATTGAAAATAAT
>CAMLRJ010000346.1 GCA_946482345.1 uncultured Cellvibrio sp. | reverse complement strand
CAGTTTTGAAATTACAACGCTGGCGGATACCACCGCTCCTGTTGCCGAATTTATGTTTCCGCCGCCGGTTTCTATGACGGAAGGCGATACCCTGAGAATAAGGGGAAAAGTTCAGGATGACTACAGTAGCGTCGAGAGTGCGACCATAAATGTTAATGGTATTGAACAGACACTAGCAATTACACCCAACGAGGATGACACAGTTTCATGGGATGTAACTGTGGAGTTGGTTGAAGGCGAAAATACGTTGGTTGTATCGGCAATTGATGGTGAAGGTAATGATTCCCTAGATGGGGAAGGCATGGCGCAAGTAAAGGTTCGTCGGGATGCTGGCTTAAACAGCTATCCTGATTCTGCATCTCCATTGATTGCTCCAAGAGCATTGGTATATGACCAAAACAACGATCGATTATTAGTTACTGGAGATGAAAGTATTTCAATCATATCCAGTATTGACGTACAAACAGGTGAACGCAGCTTATTTTTTGACTTAACTCAAACTCTCGGTGCAATACAAGATCTTTTAATAAATAAAGACAACAAATTATTTGTCATGGATCAAGCTAGCATTGTAGCTTTGGATATCACAAGCTCAGAAGTCGTAGAAGATAACTGGGATAAAATTTATCTAGGCTCCCCCTTTACATTTTTATTGGATGACATTGATGGGGAAAAACTTATTGTTCCCAACACAAATAGCCGTAACGTTTTAACGGTCCAATTAGATCTTTCTATACCGACAGTCCTTTCTGAAAATAATGATGCAACTCTTGGGGTTGGACTTGAGACTATTCGCGGAATAGCTTTGGATCGTACATATGGTCGATATCTACTTGCCAGCCCAACCAATCAAGTCGTATACGCTGTTGATCGTGTTAGTGGTTATCGAAGCATATTCTCTGGCATGGGCGAAGGTAGTGGGGAGGAATTTTCGCCAGCTGCTACAGGATACCTTCGCAGGATTGTCGTTGATGAAAAACGACAAAGAGCAATTGTTGTTGAAGATGTCACCGGCCAAATTTTCTCCGTTCAATTAAGCGATGCGTCACGATCCATCATCAGCTCCTCGAAAATTGATGAAAACAACTCTATGAGTCGAATATATGGTATGGCAGTTAAAGATTTTGATTCCTATATTTTTGTTGGCGATCCGGATACTGCTGCCATATTTGCTGTTGATATAGAAACAGGACATAGGGTCTATTTTTCCAAAAATTAATACGCGCAAGGAGGAAAAAGAAGCTGACGAGCCTGGATAGCTGGCCCTCCTTGATTCAAGAAACCATTTAACTGAAAGCTCCATGCCTATACTTTTTCCATGAATCAAAAGTCACCTTTTATGAAGCGATTTCTCCAAAAGCGCAAGGCCCTGTACCTAGCAATAACTGCTGCATCACAATTGATTTTGACACCCCAAGTTTTAGCTGGCCCGGAAGGTGGGCGAGTTGTTGGTGGAAGTGGCTCAATCACTCAGTCAGGTTTGAATACTACGATTCAACAGCAAACTGATCGTATGGCTATTGATTGGCAGAGTTTTAATGTGGCTGGGGATGAGCGGGTGCAGTTTATTCAACCATCATCTTCATCGCTGGCTCTTAACCGGGTATTGAGTCACACAGGTTCGGAGATCCATGGCCGTATTGAAGCTAATGGTCATATCTTGCTGGTGAATCCAAATGGTGTTTTCTTTGGTGAGAGTTCACACATCAATGTCGGCGGCATGATTGCAAGCGGGTTAAGCATAGATCCGGCAGATTTTATGAATGGTGAATTCACTTTGACCGCTCTGGAGGGAAGCGAAGGCAAGGTAATTAACTCTGGAATTATAAATGCAGCAACAGGTGGTTCAGTTTCATTGATTGGGCAACAGGTAAAAAACGAAGGAATGATTTCGGCAAGACTGGGATCAGTGAACCTGGCTGCGGGTAAAGAAGCTGTTGTGACCTTCGACCAGCAAGGGCTGGTAGGTGTCCGGATTACTAAAGAAATTTTGCAGGATGAGCTAGGCGTTGATTCAGCAGTAATCAATAGCGGAGAGATTTCTGCTAAGGGCGGCAGGATTCTGTTAAGCGCCAGCACCAGTCAGGATATTTTTTCTCAGGCGGTGAATCATGGTGAGTTGAGTTCTGCAAGCAGTGTAGTGGTGCATGAGGATGGCAGTTTCACCCTAGGGGCAGGCGCAGATGTGATTAATACCGGCTCGCTTGATGTGTCCAGTGACCGCGGTAATGCGGGTCACATCGTGGTTATCGGGGAAAATATTACCCACAGTGGTTTGATCCGGGCGAATACTGATGAAGGCAACGCCGGGAATATTGAGCTACATAGTGTTGACACAACACATCTCATAGAATCCGCAAATATAGTGGCAGAAGCAGAAGCTGTGGGTAACGGCGGTAAAATCAAAATCCTCGGTAATAAAGTCGGACTATTCGATGAAGCTCAGGTAAGTGCCTCGGGTACTCATGGTGGTGGTGAGGTGCTGGTTGGTGGTGATGAAAGCGGCACTAACACACGCATTCGTAACGCTGATTTTATTTATCTTGGACAAGATACGCGGGTGAGTGCTGATGGGATATTGGATGGCCATGGAGGAAAAATTATTACCTTCGCTTCGGATACGGCCCGCATTCATGGTGAATTGAGTGCGCGTGGTGGTGAGTTTGGTGGTAGTGGTGGGTTTATTGAAACCTCCGGATTAAAAGGGTTTGAATTGTCCAGTACACCTCGTATATCCAGCCCAACGGCAAACGGCGGGACATGGTTAATTGATCCATACAACATTTCCATCTCTAGCAACGATACTAACATTATCCCTGAGGTTGATAATGTCTTCACATCTTCAGAAACCGGCTCTGTCGTATATTTTGAAACATTAAAAGCAGTTTTAAATAGTGCAGGAAACGAAGGTGTTGTAATTGTAAGAACGGGAGCTGGTGGTGATGGCGAGGGAAATATCTCTCTTCTCAGTAACATTGAATATGACATTACTCCAGGAGGAACTACCACTTTACGCTTAGAAGCTCATAATAATATTATTTTTGGAAACAATAGTTATATAAGAAATGCATCTGATGATTCAGGCAAATTAAACATTGAGCTAATCGCTAACCTTGATGGAGACATCAGCAATGGTGGCAACATTATTTTCAATCAAGGAAGCTATGTGAGAACTTCCGGGGGATATTTTTCGGCGGGTGTCAGATTTGATGCCAATGAACAAGGCCAATTAGTTACCCGACCTGAAGATATCTCAACTCCAAAGGGAAATCATTTCCTAACTTTCGTTGATGGTGATAATGATTTTGTGGTCATAGATACATCAACAGATAATGATACTATCGGTGGTGCCGTCACTATTAATATGAATGGCGACGTCATCCTTGGTTCGCGAGTTAAAACCGATGGTGCCGATTTTTCCGTTCTCAGTGCCAATCGTTTTACCAATAACTATACCGGCAGTATTACTGGTTATACCGGTTCGGATTTTGAAACCTCGCAGAGAGCTGTGATAAATATTGATGGTTCCTATGATGAGAATAATGAAGGTGATCCAGGCTTTGAAGATGTTTACGCCCTGATTGATACTTCTCATATTAAAGGTGGCGGCGATATTGTCATTAATTCTGATGGCGATATTCGATTGGGTGGTGTGAGTTTTAAATATTCAGATGCCGAGAATAATACCATTGTAGAGCAAGTTGGATCAGTAACGGCAGTCTCCGAATCAGGAAGTATTTTCCTGTCCCAGATGCTGAACTTCAATGATTCTGGCGAGCGTAATGATCAAGGAGATCTTCATATAAATATTCCGACCAGTGTTGATGATTTAGAAACAACTTTTCTCAGTTTTACCGCAGGCGACAATATAAACATCAATGCGCGAGTTGCCGATATGCGCTGGGGAGATGCGCGTGACTCGTTGAAGATTGAATTGAATGCTGGCGGTGATATTGACATTAATGCGGATATTTACACCGCTGGCGGAAACTTTACTACATATAGCAACAACTTTAATTCACACGACGGATTAATTAATACAGACAGGGCCAATGCCTCTTTGGCTGATGCGGGTGTCCCGCGAGGTAACGCAAATTTCTCGCATGGCGGTGATGTCACAATAAACGCATCGTCATCTATTTCACTGGGTAATGTCACAACGGACGGAGATTGTTCTGTTGGTGTTTGTTCGGGCGAATTGATATTGAAAGGGCTAAATACAGCCCTTGACCCCGAAGAATTTATTCCTGATACGGTCTCGGTTTCTCAAGCCGTTGGCTCTAGTCTAGAGATTGCAGGAAAGCTAATTATCAATGCTGGTATAAACCCGGATGAAAGCACAATCAACCTCGCCGAAGCGGGAAATAAATTTATCGGTAACATAGAAATCATCAGCGCTGGTAATGTAACCCTTCGCGATAGCAATGAAGTTTCTTTTGACACGTCATCAATTTCAGGTGATTTGGATGTTACATCGTCAGGCGCCATCACCCAGACTGGGGCCCTGTCGGTCACGGGTACCACCACCCTCTCTGCTGGAGATGATAGTGCAGTTACGCTTGGCAATGAAGGCAATGTGTTCAACGAGCT
>CAMLRJ010000345.1 GCA_946482345.1 uncultured Cellvibrio sp. | reverse complement strand
TGATTCAAATTCGCCAATTAAACAAAGAAAGTTTGCAACTGCGTGTCGCCATGGAAAATGCAGCTCGTACAGTGATTCCGCAAGGCAAGTTAACCAGTGTTGAAAAACAAGTAGCGAATTTGCTTTCGCAATTACAACCGACACAACAATCAGCCGGATTAATGGAATTGCTGGCAATGAGTTTGCCCGTTGTGAGCCAATCGCCCGATGTAAAAATCAAAGCGCTAAATTACAGCCACGAAACCGGTGAGCTGGCAATCAGTGTACAAGCAAACGATTTTGCTGCGTTTGAACGTATGACAAATGCATTAAAAGAACAAGGTATGCAAGCGGAAATTCTGAATGTGAACGCACAAGGCGATACACAATCCGCACGTTTACGAATTCATAAATAGGTGAACTGATGAATCAGGTATGGACATTTCTCAATAAATATAATCGCCGGGAACAACTGTTAATTCTCGGTCTGGCTGCATTTCTGGTGGTATTTATTTTCTGGGCAGTCATTATTTCTCCTTTGAATAAAAAGCGCGATTTACTTATTCGACAAAATACCGCTACCAGTGAATCACTGGGGCAAGTGCAAATAATGGTTGCGCAAATTCAACAGCTGCAAAATCAGGGCGCACAAGCTCAGTCGAGTGAAAACATCAGCGGTGTGATAGATACCAGTTTGCGCAACAATGGTTTAAAAATGGATGGTTTCCAACCGGGCCCCAGTGGTGATGTTCGCGTACGCCTGGAAGCAGCGCGTTACGATTCGCTGATGCAATGGCTCTATGAACTGGAGTATCGACATGGCATTCGTATTTTGGAAATCTCGCTGGCAGAAACACGTGATATTGGTGTGGTGACTGTGAACCTCAGGCTACAAAAAATTTAGTGAATTATTCTTATGTCAAAAAACGCATCAAAAATAAAAAATAATCGAGTGATTATATTAGGTGTCATTTTATTTTTACTTTTTACTCTCGCGCGTGTGCCTGCTGATTGGGGTGCATGGTTGATCACCCGCCAACCTGGTTTGGCGTTAAGCGGAATTAGCGGTAGTTTGTGGAAAGGTCAGGCAAGTATGGCCAGCCTGACGATTGAAAACCAAACCATTACGCTTGGAAAATTGCAGTGGGATTTGCAATTACTATCGCTGATAACCTTATCACCCTGTGTGAAAGTGATTGCATCAGGCCAGGCACAAACATTCAATGGCACTGTGTGCTCTGCGCGTGGTGGCGTCATCATCAAAGATGCGGATATCAGTTTGCCTGTCGCTTTGGCGCAAGCAAAAATTCCGGTACCGGTCAGAGGTGATTTGTCCGTGCACTTTTCCGAATTGCGATTGCGAGGAAATATTTTGCTTAAACTGGAAGGCAATTTAAATTGGAGCAATGCGCAAGCCAGCAATCAGGTTCAATGGATTCCGCTTGGCAGTATCGCCGCCGAATTTACGGATAATGGAAAAAATGGTGTGCGTGCAAAAATATTTGATCTGGAAAGTGATGTGGATTTGGCATTGGATCTGGAGTTGCGTGCACCCAGTGGTGGTTCCGCAAAAGGTCAGCTTGACGTTCCACAAACTATGATTGATCGATACAGGCTCGCTGATTTTTTAGCGTTTGTCGGTCCGCAAGCAGGTCAGGAAGATGGCAAAACCCGTTATCAAATCCAGCAAGAATTTTAAGTGTAGGAAATCATCTCCTGCACTTGGATGTCTTCTATGAAAATTTTTTCTCTGGTTTTTTTTCTCAGTATATTCTCTCCGGTTTTTGCACAAACCATGAAATGGCATGGTGACGAACAGGCCATCATGGGGACGCGAATTTCTGTACAGGTTTGGATGGAGGATGATAAAAAAGCCGAAGCCGCTATTGCAGCGGTTATGGATGAAATGCGTCGAATTGATCATGAATACAGTCCTTGGATTGAAACCAGCCAGCTATACAAATTAAATCAGGCTGTTGCCAAAGCAACGCAAAAAAAACCGGTAACCATTTCACCGGAATTAAGTTTTATCATGGATAAATCTTTTTATTACAGCAAGATCAGTGAAGGTGCTTTCGATATCACCTTTGCATCACTGGCGCGTTATTATGATTACCGCGCAAAATTAAAACCCAGTGAAGCCCAGCGTGAAAAGTTGTTGCCAGCAATTAATTACCAACATGTTCATCTCGATTCAAAAAATCATCAGGTTTGGTTTGATCACGACAAGGTGTATATGGATCTGGGCGGCATTGCCAAAGGTTACGCTTGTGATAGTGCAATCGAAATTTTGAAAAAATTCGGTGTAAAAAGTGCAAGTGTTACGGCGGGTGGTGATACGCGATTGCTGGGAAATAAATCCGGTAAACCCTGGATGATTGGTATTAAAAATCCGCGCGCAGAAGAAGGTATTGCCATCACTCTGCCATTGGAAGATACGGCAGTTTCTACGTCAGGCGATTACGAACGTTATTTTATTGATAGCAATGGCGAACGCGTGCATCACATTATTAATCCCAAAACCGGAAAGTCCACCAAAGGGATTATGAGCGTTACTATTCTTGGTCCCAATGGAATTGATACCGATGCATTATCGACAACGGTTTTTGTGATGGGGGCAGAAAAAGGTTTGGCGTTAATCAATCGATTGCCCGGCTTTGATGCGATTATTATCACCGAGCAGGGCAAGGTACTTTACAGTAACGGGCTAATGGCCCCCTAATAATCCGGCAGGGAGGTTAGAATGCATTTTTTTATCATCTCAATACTGATCCAGATTTTAATTGTTATTCACATCATTAAAACAGGACGCTCAACCACCTGGATATGGGTTGTCGTCATGTTGCCATTGGCAGGCAGTGTTGCTTATCTTGTTTTGGAAATTCTTCCGGATTTGATGGGTACCCGAACCGGCAGACGCGCAATGCAAAACATTTCAAAAACCATCAATCCCAATAAAGATTTAAATCGTGCATCAATGGATTTGGAGCGAGCCGATACCGTAGAAAATAATATGCGACTCGCAGATGAATTTTTAACGCGCGACCAATTCATTGAAGCAAAAGAGCTTTACGCAAAATGTTTGCGTGGCGTACATGAAACTGATCCGGCGATTATGGCGGGTTTGGCAAAAGCCGAATTCGGTTTGGGCGATTTTGCTGCGGCGAAAAACACACTGGATCGCTTAATTGAAACCAATCCTGAATATAAAAACGAAGATTGTCATTTGCTATACGCCAGATCTTTGGAAATTCTTAATGATATTCCCGGCGCTGAACACGAATACCAGGTACTCGTAAAATATTATTCCGGCCCCGAAGCCAAATTTCGTTACGCTTTGTTATGCAAACGATTGGATAAAATAATGGAAGCCCAAAAATTATTGGAAGATATTATTTCAACGTTTCGCACATCGGGAAAACATTATGGGTATTTGCATAAAGACTGGTTGGCGAAAGCAAGGAATGAATTGGATCAGATGCGATAAGGAACATGTATACCGGGTTCGTTCGCTGAAAAATCTTTTGTGTTGCGGGTAATCAGCAGGCGATTTTGAGTTAACGCGGTTGCCCAAATAATGGCATCGGGCAATTTAATTTTATGTTGTTTGCGAAGGGATACGGCTAAATCACTGACCTGATCGTCAATTGCGATATTTGAAAATTCGTTTAGAAAACGTCGAATTATGGATTCTGTTTCTGATGTTGTCCCGACAAGAACTTCCATTCGGGTAATAAAACTAATGGCTTTGTCAGAATAGCGTTCAAGTTCAGTTTTCGCCTGTTCAACACCATTGAGGTAGTCAATTAATATATTGGTATCAAAAAGAACTTTTACCATTCTGAACGTACCTGCTCTTGATATGTTAATCCATCGATTTTGCGATCTTTCCAAAGGCCAAAAGCATCTGTGTTATCAGATTTATTTTGTTCTATATAAAGCCCTATTGCCTGACGTATAGCTTCTGCTCGTGAAAGCTTTTTCACTTCACAAATTTCAGCTAACTGATCAATTTGTTTTTCCGGAATATCAACTAATGCGCGCATAACACCTCCGACATATATGATATGCATATCGTATATCATCTATGAGTATTAACAAGCCTTGAATAATCCCCGGCCAACCCCATATAGCCTCCACTTATCAATTCCTTGCTGGCGAGTAAGGGCACACTTTCAGTTTTAGGGAGGCAAACCCGTGTCAACTAACGATTATCAAGAAGTGGAAAAAGCAACAGAACCTGAAATGGATCAACCCGAGGCGCAAGCCGGGCAAGAGCCTGACGTGGAGACCCTAAAGGTACAGTTGGCGACTTTGGCTGCTGCCTTTGAGTCAGCCAAAGAACAATCCTTGCGTGCTCAGGCTGAAGTGCAGAATATTCGCCGCCGGGCCGAGCAGGATGTGGAAAAGGCGCACAAGTTTGGCTTGGAAAAGATGGTGAATGATCTTTTACCGGTGGTAGACAACCTTGAGCGTGCGTTGACCAGTATTGATCCCGCCAATGAAGCGTTTGCCGCTATTACCGAAGGTATCAAGCTGACACACAAATCCTTTGTTGATGCATTGGCGCGCCATCAAGTGAAAGTGGTTGATCCTCAGGGCGAACCTTTTGATCCCAATTTGCACCA
>CAMLRJ010000344.1 GCA_946482345.1 uncultured Cellvibrio sp. | reverse complement strand
AATCACCACGGAGGGTTTCACCCAAACCACGAATCTCCTTCGGCACAAGCTGTTGTTCATAGTAGGCACAGATAGGGCCATCGGCTTTGCCGATTACCATTTCCAACAAATCCAAAAAGCTGGAGAAGAAAGGCCATTGAGTGACCATTTCTTTTAGCGTGCTGTTTTCATTGTTAATGCCATACTCCAGAGCTTGGCGTGTGCCCAACCATGCGGGCAAATTCAAACGCACTTGCGTCCAGGCAAAGACCCAGGGAATTGCACGCAAGCTTTCGACACCACCGGAACTTTTACGTTTTGCAGGACGACTACCGAGAGCCAATAAATTTAATTCTTGTTCGGGCGTTAGATTGCGGAAATAAGGAACAAAATCAGGATGACCGCGCACAATTGAACGATATCCTTCAAGACTGGCTTGCGCCATACGTTCAATCAAATCGCGCCACTCGGGTTTAGGTGCAGCGTGTGGTGAAATCGTTGCGCGTAATGTTGCAATCACATAAGACGACAAACTGCTGAAGGCAACACGCGGCAAACCAAATTTGTAGCGAATCATTTCGCCTTGTTCTGTCACACGAATACGATTGCGAATGGACCCTGGTGGTTGTGATGCCATGGCTTTTTCAACCGGGCCACCACCGCGACCGACTGTACCGCCACGACCGTGGAAAAGTACCAGTGACACATCGTATTTATCCGAAAGTGCGACCAATTTTTCTTGCGCTTTATATTGCGCCCAGGTCGCCGCAAATTTTCCTGCATCTTTTGCAGAGTCGGAATAACCGATCATCACTGTCTGTTGTTGTGCACTGTATTGTTTGTACCAATCCAGACTCCACAAACGATCCATCACAATCGGTGCACGATCCAAATCGTCCAGAGTTTCAAATAATGGAACGATTGGCATATTCCAGGTAATGCCGCATTCTTTTAACAACAAAGCAACAGCCAATACATCTGAAGGTTGTTGTGCCATGGAAATTACATAGTGCGACAAAATTTCGCGCGGTTCTTTGGCAACCACACGGCAAGTTGCGAGCACTTCTGCAGTTTCATCACTCATTGGCCAATTCAATGGCATCAATGGACGCTTGCTGGCAAGTTGTTCCAACAAGAAAGATTGTCGCTGCTCTTCTGACCAGGATCGGTAATCACCCAGATCCAAATATTTCACCAATTCATCAACTGCTTGTACGTGACGATCACCGTCCTGGCGAATATCCAATGGCACCAGATTAATACCGAAACAGTGAATGCGACGAATAGTGTCAACCAAGGGCCCATTGGCGATGTGCGGCAAACCTACATCGATTAATGAGCGATAACAAAGCAATAAAGGTTCGAGTAAATCCTCGCGACTGGTAATTAAATCTGTCGGCACTTCTGCCAAATGATTTTGCAAACGCGCTTCAGCCCATTCCAAAGTTGCCTGAATGCGTTTGCGCAAATCAAACATCACATCACGATAAGGTGTTTTGCTGTCGGGATAACGTGCCTGCAATTCGGCACTGGCTTCGCTCATACTCAAGTCGCCACCCAAACTGTAAATATCTCGCGAATAAAGTTCAGCAGCCATCCAGCGGCCTAACAATAAAACTTCGCGGGTAATTTTGTGGGTGACATTAGGGTTGCCGTCACGGTCGCCACCCATCCAGGAATAAAATTTAATTGGACGTAAATCAATTGGCAGTGTGATATCCAAATGACGGGTACAGAGACGATCCAAGTGACGAATAAAATCCGGAACCGCTTGCCACAAACTGTTTTCGATGACCGCAAAACCCCACTTGGCTTCATCAACCGCCGTTGGGCGAATTGCGCGAATTTCATCAGTGCTCCATATCTCTTCAACCAAACGGTGCAAACGGCCTCGCAATTTGTCTTGTTCAAATGTCAGCAAGCTACCATTTTGGCGATCGGCCAAAGTATCCACAATTTGATCGTATTTACGAATCAGGGTACGACGGGTCACTTCAGTCGGATGCGCAGTAAGCACCAATTCGATGCGCAGCTGGCGAATCACATCCACCAAATCCTCTTTTGGGTGCGCAGAGGCAAACTCCAGCAACATGGCCTTCAAACCATCTTCACGTTCGAATTCCGCACTGGAAAAATATTCCTGATCTGCAATATTGGCCAGATTTAAAAACTGATTGAATGCACGCACGATTGGCAGAATATCCTTGTCGTCCAACTTCTCCAGCATATTCACCAAAGGCGCCGAATCACCGTTGATTTCTTTACTAATTGCCTTGCCTAACTTGCGAATACTCTCAACTTTGGTGAACAACTCGGCCCCTTCATGGGCATGAATTGTCTCCCCCAGTAACTCCCCCAGCAAGCGAACATTATCACGAAGAGTATCAGGCAGTTTTAACATGGAAATCTCCAACCAAAATCGAAAGATGTACTGAAGGGTGAGGACGCGAAGGTAAACCTATGCATCCAACGTACCAAAAAGAGGCAGGCATTCTACGACATAGGCAATCTGAAGGGTAGAAAAATGCCGGTAAGTTTTATCCACAAAAGCTGTGCATAAGTCTGTGCATGACAACTTGGTAAACCACTCGGGAAGGTGCAGTTAAACATCCGACCGAAAATGGTTATTTAGTAGCCAAATACAAGAATCTCAACTTAATCCAATTCCTCTCGCCATACTGGTGGCCAAAAAAGGAATCAACAGCACCAACAAGAGTTGAATGCGAATCAAGATAATTATTTTACTCGGGACTTTTGTGATGGCCATTTGAGGGTTTCGGTTTTTAATAAAGAAAACCGTTGGGTAAATCGATAAAACCGCAATCAAAACAAATAAAGTCAATTTGACGTGAAACACAGGATTCTGCGAATAAAATTCCGCAGGCTTACCCACAACAAACCAAAGCAACAAACCCGCAACCAAAATGGTGATTACAGAAACACCATAAATAGCATCCACCACTGCTACTTTTTTCATTTCAGTTTTTGACATTTCCGGCTTGATTAACAAGTGCTCACTGACTAAAGCAGCGAATAAACCAAACATGCCGATGAAGTGGAATGATCTGACAAGAGTCTCTTGCATTATCGAAATTCCTTAAACATAAAAATCAACTTACCAAAAGCTTAACTTTAGCTAATACATCTTTTACAACCACATCCGGGGCTTTTTCCAAAAACTTACAACCACGCTCTTCATAATCAATCACTTTAACTTGATGACACAAAATGGCGCCTTCGGTTTTTGTGCCCTGTAATAAAACTTCGAAGCCATGCTGTCGTATTTTAGAAGTGATTGGTGCAACAAGTGCCAAACCTATTTGTGAATTGAAAATTTCCGGGGAGAGCACAATGGCAGGACGCTCAAGGTTTTGTTCTTTGCCTGCCGCAGGATCAAAATCTGTATAGATTATGTCGCCACGCACAGGCATATATTTTTTGCTTTTTACCGTCATCAAATTTCCTTACCTACAGATTTCATTCCCAACCAGGATTTATCTTCATCATCAAGTCTGGTGTTGCTTTTAGTGCATGTGGACAATAATTCTTCAAGAGTATATTCCGGCTCCCTGATTGGCTTTAGAAAAACACCACCATCTTGAACCAGAGCCTCAAACTTAGTTCCTATATCACATGAAATTTGCTGCAAAATGCCTTTATTAAGCCTTATTGCTGCACTGTTACCCCACTTTTGGATTTCAAGTTCTTGCATAATTGCCACCTCATTGGTTTCTACAAAGTAGATACTAGGCGAACACCCTGACGGTGTCAACATTGTATATACGCAATCATCTGAATTTGGCCCTAAAACCAAACCAATCCTTCATAAGGTTTGGTTTTTAACGACTCCAAACGAGACTGTAAATTACCGCTATGAATTTCCAGTTTGTGTCCATCGGGATCTAAAAAATACAATGAGTGCCCCTCACTGGTATTTTGTTTCCATTCAATCAAATTGGCAGCACGCAGTTTTTCTGCGAATGTATTGAAATCACTTTCAGAGATATCCAGAGCAATATGACAATCTTCACGTAGGGCGGGTCGCGACCCGCGTTGCACCCACGTTTGAATTTATGACATTTTTTGATTTTATATTTCTGAAAATAATTTTTGTGACGGTTTGATATATTTTACTTCGCACACGCGGGTCTTGACCCGCCCTACGAGTGCCATGGCAAGTTAATTTTGTTCCAACCAACTATAATAGAGCAGGAAAATATTGGAAATCACAATCAATAAACATCACGCAAATAACGTTTATCCATATTCAGTTTCCGCATGTAGTTAGCAGTTTCGGCTTCGTCGAAGTTGCCGTATTGTTGGACTATGTCTCGTAGCGCTTGGTCTACGTCTTTTGCCATGCGAGTGGCATCGCCACAGACGCAGAAGTGAGCGCCTTCTTCCAGCCATTGCCAAATTTCCTGGCCGCGTTCGCGCATGCGATCCTGGACGTAAATCTTTTGAGTTTGATCGCGCGAGAAGGCCAAACTCAATTCATTTAAAACGCCGTCTTTTTGGAATTGCCGTAATTCATCTTGATAATAAAAATCGGTAGCAGCATGTTGCTCGCCAAAGAATAACCAGTTTTTTCCTTGATCACCTCTTGCTTGTCTCTCCTGCAGGAAACCCCGGAAAGGTGCAA
>CAMLRJ010000343.1 GCA_946482345.1 uncultured Cellvibrio sp. | reverse complement strand
GATTTCACTGGCAAGAAAACTGCAAAAGCTTGTGAGGTTTTGTGATACCAATCAGCAGCACGTAATTCTTCCAGAAAAATAGCATCAGCTTCGCGCAAAATATCAGCATATTCTTTTTTGACTTCACCCAAAATACGCACGCCAAGACCAGGACCAGGGAATGGATGACGATAAACCATGTCATAGGGCAAACCCAATTCCAAACCAATTGCACGCACTTCGTCTTTAAATAATTCACGCAAAGGTTCAACTAATTTAAATGCCATGTCTTCCGGAAGGCCGCCCACATTGTGATGCGATTTGATCACATGGGCTTTGCCAGTTTTTGCGGCAGCTGACTCAATTACATCCGGATAAATGGTGCCTTGTGCCAGCCATTTTACGTCTTTTAATTTTTTAGCTTCTGCATCAAACACATCAATAAAAGTACCACCGATTATTTTACGTTTTTTCTCGGGATCATTAATGCCTGCAAGTTTTGATAAAAATTGATCCTGTGCGTCGGCACGAATTACGCGCACACCCATATTTTTGGCGAACATATCCATGACTTGATCGCCTTCATTTTTGCGTAACAAACCGTTATCAACAAATACACAAGTCAGTTGGTTGCCAATCGCTTTATGCAAAAGTGCAGCAACTACAGATGAATCGACTCCGCCGGATAATCCTAATAAAACTTTATCTGAACCGACTTGCTCACGCACTTTTTTAATTGCGTCTTCAACAATATTGGCAGGCGTCCAAAGCGGTTTGCAATTGCAGAGCTGCAACACAAAATGTTCGAACAAACGTTTGCCTTGCAATGTGTGTGTAACCTCTGGGTGAAATTGCACACCGTAGAATTTTTTACCTTCGTGATACATACCCGCAATCGGGCACGATGGTGTTGAGGCCATCAAGCTAAAACCTTCCGGCATACGCGTGACTTTATCACCGTGGCTCATCCAGACATCCAACAACGCACTACCATCAGGATCAATATGATCTTTAATGCCTTTTAACAAAGAAGATTCGCCATGCACTTTGACTTGCGCATAACCAAATTCGCGAATATTGGAACCTTCAACCAATCCACCCATTTGCATGGCCATGGTTTGCATGCCATAACAAATACCCAAAACCGGAACACCCAAATCAAACACAATTTGCGGTGCACGCGGTGAATTTTTTTCGGTGGTTGATTCAGGGCTTCCCGCAAGAATAATTCCACTGGGTTTATATTCACGAATTTCCGCTTCGCTCATATCCCATGCGCGAATTTCTGAAAACACCCCAATCTCACGCACGCGACGAGCAATTAATTGTGTGTACTGCGAACCAAAATCCAAAATCAAAATACGCTGTGCGTGAATATCGTGAGACATGTAGATACCAATAACCAAAAAATCAAAAATGAATTAATTGTGAATCAAAACTTTGCTGTTATAGCAATATAATCCGTGGACATTCCCCAGTTCTGGGAAGGATCTGTAGATGGACATGCTGCCCATATTTGAAGTTTCACTTTTCTTCCTGATGCTGCCGCCGCTAGTACCAGCGAAAATTGTTCCCGACCTGAAGTTGATGATGTATGGATTGTGAACACACTAGTACCACAAAGTGTGCCTCCGCTTATTGCAAAACGATGCGCATTTGATTGGGCTGTTATCTCTGTAATTACAGAATCAGTACTTTCTTCATAGGCATAAACATGACCAAACAACATCAACAAGAATATGCAAATTAATATTTTAATTTTCATAAATAAATTCCTTAGCTTTAATGAATGAGATTAGCGACCACTAATCGGATAATTCGGTGCTTCTTTGGTAATTTGCACATCGTGCACATGGCTTTCGCCCATACCGGCAGCGGTGACACGTACAAATGTTGGCTTGGTGCGCATGAGTTCAAGATCGGCACAACCTGTGTAACCCATGGAAGAACGCAAACCACCCATTAATTGATGGACAATTGCAGCCAGAGGGCCTTTGTAAGGGACGCGACCTTCGATACCTTCGGGGACTAATTTTTCGGTACCGGCACTGGCATCCTGGAAATAACGGTCACTGGAGCCACTGGTTTGTGCCATGGCACCCAGTGAACCCATACCACGATAAGCCTTGTAAGTACGGCCTTGAAATAGCTCAACTTCACCGGGCGCTTCTTCAGTACCGGCAAACATAGAACCCATCATCACAGAATGTGCACCGGCAACAACTGCTTTGGAAATATCACCGGAATAACGTATGCCACCATCTGCAATCGCAGGAACTCCCGTCCCTTTCAGTGCAGCAACCACATTGGCAATTGCCGAGATTTGTGGAACACCCACACCACTGACAATACGAGTTGTGCAGATAGAGCCCGGACCAATACCGACTTTAACAGCATCAGCACCCGCTTCCACCAAAGCCAAAGCAGCTTCACCCGTGGCGATATTGCCACCAATAACCTGCACATCCGGGTATTTCTTTTTGATGTTGCGAACACGATCCAATACATTTTTGGAGTGTCCGTGTGCTGTATCAACCACCAATACATCCACACCTGCTTCTACTAATGCATCAACCCGTGCATCAGTGTCGCGACTGGTACCAACACTTGCACCAACTCGCAAACGACCTTCGGGGTCTTTACAGGCATTGGGGTAACGTTCGGCTTTGTTGATGTCTTTTACGGTAATCAAACCGAGCAAATTGAATTTGTCATCCACTAACAAGACTTTTTCGATGCGGTGTTTATGCAGAAGATCGCGCACCTCTTCTGGCGTAAAGCCTTCTTTGACAGTAACCAGCTGTGCCTTGGGGGTCATGATGCTGGAGACGCTTGCATCCAGATTCTTTTCAAAACGCACATCGCGACCAGTGACTATCCCGACCAGATCGCCATTTTCCAGAACCGGAACACCGGAGATATTATTTTTGCGGGTCAATGCGATCAAATCACGAATGGTTGCTGTGGACTCAATCGTAATAGGATCCTTCACCACACCTGCTTCGAACTTCTTCACAGCACGCACTTCGGCTGCCTGTTGTTCGATGGTCATATTCTTGTGGATGATGCCAATACCACCTTCCTGCGCCATGGCAATTGCCAAACGTGATTCGGTCACTGTATCCATTGCCGCTGAAATCAGGGGAATATTCAGTTGAATCTTGCGGGTCAGCTGGGTTTTCAGGGAAACGTCTTTCGGAATCACTTCCGAATAACCGGGGACAAGTAACACATCATCAAAGGTGAGCGCTTCTTCGGCGATTCTCAACATGGCAGGAGCCTCAACAGCAATAAAAAGAAGCACGCGATTATAGCCAGTTGGCAGATAGAATCCAAACAGCTTTCAAAACTATTCAGCAACAATTCAGCGATTTGTGGAGAATATGCGGGCACCCCCCCAGCCCTCAAGGAAAATTTTCCATGAAAAAATCCATTTCAGTGTTTTGTTTTATTTCATCCATGAGTGTGTTGAGCCATATCACTCTGGCCGATACTCTCAGATGCGAAGGCAGATTGGTTGACATAGGTGATACCAAAGCCGACGCCAGCAGTATCTGCGGCTCACCGGAAATTACAGACTCTTACTGCAAACCCACTACACGTAGAACACTCGACTCAGAAGGAAAAGAAGTCATAGTTGAAAGTTGTGATCAGGTGGATATATGGAGTTACAAATCAGAAAGCGGCGGATTGTGGAAACATGTATATTTCGCGCAGGGCCGGGTTATCGAGATTCGAAATGGAGAAAGAATAAATTAAACTGGCGATCTTCAAAAAAACCAAACAAAAATCACCTGACAAATGAATCGAGTTTATGCAAATCAGTTCCCTTCCTGACAAACAAGAAAAATTAATTCCTGCCAATATTATCACCGGGTTTTTGGGTGTAGGTAAAACGACCGCTATCCGCCATTTACTCACCACCAAACCAACCGCAGAACGCTGGTCAATACTGGTAAACGAATTCGGTGAAATTGGAATTGACGGCGCTATTTTGCAGGACACTAACGCACAAGTTCGCGAAGTGCCCGGCGGTTGTATTTGTTGTGTTGCTGATCTACCTATGAAAATTGCATTAAACATGTTGATCAACAAAACCAATCCCGATCGCATTCTAATTGAACCTACAGGGCTTGGTCATCCTGCTGATATTATCAACGCTTTAACTGGTGAAAATTATTCTGCTGTTTTGGATTTACGTGCAACCATTACTTTGTTGGATTCACGAAAATTGCAAGATACACGATACACCGAAAATGAAATTTTTCAGGATCAAATTGCAGTTTCCGATGTATTAATTGCCAACAAAGATGATTTGGCAAATGATGGTAACCGTGAGGACTTTCACAATCTATTGCAAACATTCAATCCGCCCAAAAAAGCCTGGGCTTTTACTACCCAAGGCCAGATAGATCCGGCACTATTGGATTTGGAACGACAGGATGCAAAATTGCATCATCCCAATCTTCACAAAAACAAATTAAATCCAAAACGCGAAATTTATAATAATAAAATACAGCTTGATGAAGACCAGGATTTTTTACGCCGTGAAAATCAAAGTCAGGGATTTTTTTCTTGTGGATGGTTATTCAAACCACAAAAACAATTTAACTTTAACCAACTCTTCGGCTGGATAACAGGATTGGATGTACTGC
>CAMLRJ010000342.1 GCA_946482345.1 uncultured Cellvibrio sp. | reverse complement strand
AGTCCAACACAAAATTCGCGCCTATGAAACCAGCGCCTCCAGTGACCAGGATCATGATTTTTTAAAAAGAACTACTTTTGTTAATCGCAAATCTCCAAGCGCTGGCGCACATTTCGTGCAGCGTGAAATTTGCTTGCCAGCCCAGCACTCGAAGGGCCTTGGTCGGGTCTGCCCAACATTCTGCAACGTCGCCGGAACGACGCGGGGCAACGGAGTACGGAATGCGTCGACCACTCGCGCGCTCAAAAGCTTGAGCCACCTGCAGAACGCTGGAGCCTTGGCCCGTGCCGAGATTGAAGGTATCGCACGCTTGATTGGTATCGACCAAATAGTCCAAAGCTGCGCGGTGGCCTTCGGCCAAATCCATCACGTGCAAGTAATCACGAACACCAGTGCCATCCACTGTAGGATAGTCGTTACCCCAAATGTGAAGACAGGGAAAATGTCCCAACGCCACACGGACAATGTAAGGCACGAGATTGTTGGGAATGCCGGTGGGATCTTCGCCAATGAGCGCTGATTCATGTGCACCAACTGGGTTGAAGTAGCGCAGGATCGCGATGCGCCATGTCGGGTCGCTAGTCGCCAAATCTCGTAGTATTTCCTCTGTGTGCAGCTTTGTCCGACCATAAGGATTTGTTGCGCTAGTAGGATGAAGTTCCGTCAATGGCAAAAACTGCGGCTGACCGTAGACAGTTGCGCTGCTGGAAAAGACAAGGCGCTTCACTCCTTGCTCAGACATGGCGCGCAACAAACTGACGGTACCGGCGACATTGTTATGAAAGTAGGTCAACGGCTGTGATACCGACTCCCCCACGGCTTTGAAACCTGCGAAGTGAAGTACGGCATCAATGCTGTGGACGCGTAGAACGTGAGCAACCGAATCAGTATTCAGAACGTCCGCTAATATCACCTCCGGGTGAGTTGGCATGATTCTCCGAATACGATCCGCCACATCAGAACTGCTATTGCATAGATTATCCATCAGAATTATGCGATGACCAGCCCGAGCGAGCGCACACGCCGCATGACTACCAATATAGCCGAGTCCGCCCGTTAACAACAAATTCATATTTTGAGCGCATCTTTCAAAGAATCAGAAAAACCACTTCCTCGGCTGTCAATGCCAGCCCAGGCATCAAGCGTTGAACCCATGTCAAGGGCAATTGCACCTGCATTCTTGGCAACCTCACAGTATATCTTTCCCGCAACTCCTCCACCCACCAATACGACAGCCCCCCGTCTACAATATCGCACCAAATCTTCCTGAACCTCCAAAAACCGACTAACTCTGGACTCCATAGAAGTAGGACCATCAATTCTAGCCTCCCCATGAATCCCCAACCATCGGACATCGCCAGTTTTATTCAAAATCTTAATTTTTTCATAAACCATGCGCCTCGGACTCACAACGATAATAGATGAAGCAAATTTAATAGCCTCCACGAAATCAGGGTGCGATCCGAGAGAAAAATGTATATTCGGCGAACACTGAATTTGAGCAGCGCGCAATAATCCCAGCGTCGACAACAGATCAAGAACACTATTGTCAAGTATCTCAAGCGGCTTCACGGATATTTTAGCCCTACTCTTAAAACCAATTATATTCGCACCACAAACAGATCTACCTAAGTCGTCGCGAACTTTCGAAATAAATAAATCAGAAGGCCTCCCCCCCCATTGAATTTCACACGAGCTATTAAGATCAGAGTTACCATAAAAAGCCCCCTGCCCAATAAACCGAATTTCGCAATGCCCAATCCTAACAAGAGACAAAGGAGTTTCTTTTTTTATAGACTCAACCACCATCTCAACAGTTGATCGATCATTGCGTCGCATCAAATAAGGGGCAGGATCGCGCCTCCACACAGACTCCTGAACATCACTCAAGCATCTATCAAATCCAATAATTAAATGATTCTTAACAACATTCGTCTCCAATAAAAAATCAATCCCCAACGCTCTAGCAGCCCTAAAAATAGAAGGAATCTGAGGATTGCCAATATCTTCAACAATGATTCCACGGGAATACGCTTCACCGGAAACAACAGATGCAAGCGCCACTCGATAATTCACCTCCGAAGCATATTTAGTCAGCCCTTTATACAAAATCAGATGATGAGCCGACCGCCCCCACTTCCCCAAAAACTCCAACACATTATCTGAAGAATCCAATATGATTCTGGAAAATTTATCGCAATCAATATAACCCTCCAACTGGCTAACCTCAGACAGCCCCCACACTACAGCCACATTAACATCAACATCATTCATAAGTTGAATCTCCAGGGATTACACACGACACCAAACCAACACCAATATCAAAAAATATCAACCTAACACCCCCAAGCAAATACCGAGGATGACAACAGGATAAACTTTCAAGAAAACATATTTACACGAAAAAATTAGATGAAATCAATCATTCAAAACCCGCATAATTTCATTATCAAACGCCGCCAATGTACCAGCCATCATTCTATTACCCAACACCCATTGTCGCAACCTTTCCCCCTCACATTCCGCCTCAGAAACTCGCAATATTCTTTCACGCAGGATCGAAACCCAAGAATGAAAGTCATTAGCTACAAGCGACACACCCTCAGGAATCATTGAATTTCGATAGACTTCAACATCCGAGGCAATAACAGGCAAACCCAGCCCCCCGTATTCAAGCAACTTCAAATCAGATTTATACACATTAAATGGCGTATCTTTCAGAGGAGCAATTGCAAAGTTAATCTTTAAAACAAGACTTCGCATCCAAGCAACAAATTCAACATAATTCTTTACAGGCGGATTAATCACATCAATCCAATTCCTCCCTTTAGTAATTTTATCATCAGAAACAACCCCAATCAATGACAATCTAAAATTAGGATATTCAGACGAAATCAGATCGAGTGCCGGTAGTATCATTAGCAAATCCTCATCATGCGTTTGGCTGCCCATATAAAGCACGCGAACAAGGCCATCATTAACACGCAAAGGAACAGAACCTCTCCATAACCTATCACTCAGATAATTCGGCAACAACATAACATTAGAATTATACAAAGACATCTTTTTATACAAAGACTCCGTAGAAACACTCAGCATATTTGCATTAACAATAATTTTCTCCAGCGCCGATCTACCATTCGCATAGACTCTCTTCAAATCCTTATCCTGCGGCACATTCAGAAGATCGTCATCAAGGTCAAAAAGATATGGAATATTATTAGAGGATAACACGCGCAGCAAATCATCAACCAAATCCAACGGAACTGCATTTCTTTGGATAACAGCTCCATCCACCATTTTTTGGTTGACACTTGCAATCAATCCGGCAGCGGTTGTACGAATATAAGTAAGATCACGAGAAACTGAGTTGCGAGTACGCTCCCATATTCGAATGTGAGTTGAAGCAGGCGCCTGCTTAAGATCAACGCTCGACGGACTCAGGACAGCAATACGTTTCCGTCGGTTTGGCGATACAGCAAGCCCCCCGATTTTCTTCTCAAACAAAATATCGCCATACAAATTAAGGTAACTAGCAGACATTTGTGCGACATTATTAGCCAAGCCATATCCATTCTGCCACGCCACAGCAGCCTGACAAACCCGGTTATAGCCTTCAATATCATTTGCAATACGTAGAATTTCTTTATAAATTTCGTCTACGTTGTTATGACACACCACCCAACCGGCACCTGAGCGGCGAACCCTATCTGCAACATTAGGAAAATCAAATACCAATGCAGGCAAACCAATAGACCACAACTCAGTTAAAGTGTGACAATAAGTCTCATCCCAGATGGAAAATATAGCACCTATGTGCGGCTGAATTTTCGACGCTCTATCTGCAAACTCATCACGCTTATACACCCCATGCAAGACCAATCTCGAATCCGTTAGACCGACCACCTTTCCAAGAATATGAAATTCAAGTTTTCGCTTCGAATCAAGACGCAGGAGCGACTGAATTACCCCCAAACCTTTTGCGTGATTTATGTTCCCAGGCACAAGAATTCGTATAGCCTCTCCTTTTTTTGGCCTACAACCTACATTTTTCCACTCAGAAAAATCACGCCCATGTGGAATAACAAAAAAACGATTTAAAGGTAGTTTTGGAAAATGCTCAATAATGAGCTGGCGAGCACTCGGTGAGGTCGTTACAAAGCCATCGCAATATAAAAAACTCTCTTCAAATCTTTCACGCCAGAACGCCAGCCAGTTCCCACGCGGGGTAGGTAGCGCATGTTTAGGCCATATACTCTCTCGATAGATAGAGCCATTCTCAATAAAATTATTTCCAAGAAAGACACCTTGATCATCGATCAGTTTAATAGTTGGCGAAATTGCATAATAATCATGAAATGAGAGGATTACTTTCTTACCCAATTGTCGAGCTAGACGAGGCAGTGAAAGACCGTGCCAACCTAAATGCCGGATATGTAAAAGATCAAAATCAAATTCTTGCAACCAACTAAAGACCACTTCGTCATAATCTAGAGAGTTGTGGGTAAGGGGATCCACTGGCTCCTGTAGTTTTCGAGAGCGAACGACACTTACATTACCATCGTCACTCATTCGACTCAATTCAAGCATCTTGCTGTCGCAGTTGGCATTAAATCGTTTACATTATTTGGTCCTG
>CAMLRJ010000341.1 GCA_946482345.1 uncultured Cellvibrio sp. | reverse complement strand
AGAAGTTATCTCATCATTTCAAAGGCTGTGAAACATACGAAGATATATATAATGTCAGTCGTTCAAAGAAAGAAGAAATAAAAAAATCTATACACCCAATAGAAAGTAGAATTCTGGATAAGTACATATAGATGAAGAGAATTGAATATTAGGGGGTAGAGGAAAATTAAATACTAACTCGCGACTTTGCTTGCAACCTTCTGGTTATCAAACATTTAACAACAAAGGATATTAAAAAATGATGGCACGATATAAGAGTATTCATAGTGCATACAAATACATAAACAGATCCACCTCTTCCACTAATAAAAAACTATGGACAATAATCTTCTTTGAAAGAGGATTGAAAGTAGTCAGTGACTACTATGTGTTCACAAGTGCACCTTATGTAGTTAATGCCATGCACGGAATAGCAGCTAAAATTCTTGCATTTAAGGGAGTCGATCATGCAAGTAACCCTGATGTAGTGGGAAGCTTGACTAGAAAATTTACAGACGCATTTACTGATCGCTACTTTTTGAATGGCGGTGAGGAAATGGGAGGACATGCGGAAGAGTTCTTAGCAAAATTTATGCATAAAATTTACCCGGAAGTAATTGTCAATCGACCCGATACTGCAGTAATACTGAATTCCGATTCGCCCTGTACCTGTTATGACAATAGGCCGAGTAAAGCACTTACAGCCAAGCATCCAAAAGATCCTAATCGAACTTACAACTTTAATGAATCATGTACTACAAAATTAAACCAATTAGCAATGCTGATACCTGAAATTCCTAATTGGGAAATTTACTACAGAAAAAAATGGGGTGTACTAACTGCTAAAAAAGGAACTAACGAATTACTCAACAACAGAGATAGCGCTGAATCCCAAATAGCAAACATGCACAACATTTCAATACACCCATTTACAAGCATGATGGAATTTCAATGCAAATCATCCATACAATAAAAAACTCCTGAGATGATTTTTAAAATCGATCAAATTAATAGAGTGTCAGAGTAAAATTAAATACTCTCGCCCGGCTCAATGGATTGCCTAAATAAGTTTAACAGTTTGTCCTGTTTTTGGTTTTTCTCTTTGTATTCGCAGTGCTCATTGCGTGTGTCACAAAAGAGCAACAGAAAAGTACCGCAGATCGCAATGTGATTCACTAAATAGGTAGATGATGCAAACATTTAAATTCAAACCAAGGCGTGCTCTGAAGTATCCCGAGTTGTGTCCTGTTTGTGGCGGTACAGAAAATTTGAAAACTTTACCTATTGGAACTTCTTTAGAAGAAAAAAATGATATGAAAGCCTACGTCCGAATACACTTGGGTTGTTGGCAGACTGTGAAAAATCGAAATTTACTTATGTTATTTATACTATTGCTAGCAGTACTAAGTACAGTAAGTATTTCGATGTGGTTAGGTTGCTCAATATTCGTGAGCTGTATGATCTCGCTCTTAGTGGGATTAATACTATATTACCTTTATCCAAAATTTATAGAGATCTCATATTTTGAAAATGAAATAGAACTTAACTTTTCGAATGAAAAATATGCCTCAGCTTTTTTTGAGGCCAATTGCAAATAAAATTTCTAATTAATTAGAAATTAATTAGGGTCAGAATAAAGTTAACCCAATATTCGCTCTTGGCCGAAAACAAAAATCAAAAAAATAACACTATTCAACATGCAAACAGCTGGATCCCCGCTTTCGCGGGGATGACGAAGTGAAATTAAATCTGCCTCACCTCTTCAAAAAAATGTTCGCTAACAAGAATGCAATTGAGGAAATTTTTTAACCAACGTCAAAGAATGCAGGAACTAAATGTTGGCAATTTCCGTAAAAAATAAAATCCCAAAAATCCCCGCATTACGCTTTGCTTCATACGGGCTACAAGAGCGATGCTTATGATGAATGCGCTTTTGTGTGCTTTTTAATGATTGAATTGCCCAGCCGAAAGGCTGGGCTTTTGGGGAGGCGATTAACGGTTTTGGCAAGCAGGCCTGCTTAAACCCAATACGTAATAAATGTCGCCAGCAAGTGGTGAGTTGTACGGGGTTTCGCCGTGTTTTCCAGCGGTTTTTATCACGTAATTAACCAGATCCTGGCCAGCAGGTAAACGCCACTTGGTGATCATGTTTTGTGATGCAGTGGTGTAGTTGCTTGCAAGATCCGCGACTGTGCCATTGGTTGCAGTCAACGCAGTTTTGGTGGCGCTGGTTAAATCGCAAGTCGCGTTACCGAACCACAAAAAGTTGCGATCATTTCGGAAGCTGCCGTCACTGATATCTTTAAATAAATTATTGCTGATTTCAGTCAGTGAGGCTTCAACTGTGCTCTTCTCTTGATGCACTGAATTAACCATAAATACACTGTCTTCCATCAACGCACTGGCACCTACACGCAAACTCAAAATTTGGTTGCGATAGTTAACAAACACGTTATTGAACATGTGGGTTTTACCATGACGCAAAAGTGGTACGCGACGCAAAGTGTTGCCTAACAACTTGTAGCTGTCGTCAGTAGTAATAAATGCGTTGTTGTGCATAGTGGTTGTAATTTGTTTATCGATAGTGTGACTATCACTGGAACCATGCAGTACGGCACGCTTCACATTCACCAAACGGTTAAATGACATAGTGACGTTGTGTGCACCCACTTTTACGTCAAATGCAGAATCGCCTGTGGTATCAAAAGTGTTTTTGTGAATCCAAATATCCGTTGATGCACCTGTTGAGCGAATCATATCCGGATCGCAATAATGGTCTTCTGTATGACCCGCACCTTTGAAATTCAAGTGAGTCATGATGACGCTTTTCGCTGTTTGTGTCGGCGTGCCAGTCGAATCTTTACCAATCGCAAAACCGCTGAACAAGAAGTAAGCCTCACTACCTCGACCGTCGATGGTTTTGTTAGAGCCTATAACGGGGTTGCGAATTGGGTTATTGGATTTGTTCATGGCAGTGTTAAAGAATTGCGCCACGCAGTTGGCTTCACTCACACCGTTTTTGCTACACCATTGTTTGTAGTTGACACATTCCTCTTGGGTCGAACCTAAAATCGATTGCACTGTTGGGTTACTACAACCCAGGCGGTACATACCAATTTCGCTGGGTTGAGCGAATTGCGCTTTGTCGAATACGATCCAGTTATGCGCTTCACCTGTAATGGCATCCAACAATTGTTGCTCAACTGAAACACTGGAATTTTTGGTGATAACAGTCAGTTTGCTGTTGCCGTTTGGATCAAAACCGCCCAGTGCTTTTTCGCCGTATCCAACCGGAGTACCCAGGGTTTTTGAAAGACAGGAAACAATTTCCTGATCTGTCTTCAATGAAGTATCACGCCAGTTAACTGATGGGTTGGTTGCCAAACGAATACAGTCTTCACTCAAGCTGGTGTTGTTGGCAACTGAAGAAGAACGGCTGCTGACAACTGAAGACGAGCTACGACTGGATGAAGACGAACTACGGCTTGATGACCTTGAACTTGAAATAGTTGAAATACTTGATGATCTTGAACTGGAAATAGTTGAAGTACTTGATGACCTTGAACTTGAAATAGTTGAAGTGCTTGATGATCTTGAACTGGAAATAATTGAAGCGCTTGATGACCTTGAACTGGAAGAGCTTGTAGAGGTTGTCGTACCGGTTACATTGTAGACTTCAAATTCTGCAATGCCTGGTGCGCTGGACGCACTGACAATCAAATTGATTTTTTTAGAAGTACGGCTGCCCAAATCCACAATTTTTTCAGCGCCTATAGTTGTACCGGTCGCGTAGACGGTGCCACTGTCGTTATCCACTAATCGCCAAGAGGTAATTTTGCTACCCGATTCACGCAAAATAACTCTATTGAAGGTTACTGCACTGCCCCATTTGATGGACACGCGTTGATTGCTAGTACCTGTGGCCACCGAAACCGTAGTGGTGTTGCCATCGCGCACCAGTTTTGTGTTGTCAAAACCTGAGCCATCCGCACCTGCGCTTGGCCCTGTAACCGCAAGATTTGAACCCAATGTTTGTGCTTGTAATCCAGTCGCAAACAAACTTGATGCAGCGCTTAAAGCCACATACTGACTCAAGCGAAAGAGTTTTTTTAACTTCATTTTTTGATACCTTGGTAATACATCGATGATTGTGCTTAATAGTTAATTTATGTTTATTAAAATATTAAGCCGTGTAAACAACACACCTCACTCGCATCGCGAGAGCAAAGACCGAAGACGCCAATACCAATATTATCGACAGATTGCGGGTTTAATTTTTATTAGTCGCAAATCCTTGCGCGCATACTGAACATGAACGCTTTTGAGGTCAAGATAACTGAATCATGAAATGAGATATTGGTTACACACAAGTCTTTGATTTGTTACGGTGTTCCGTTAAGTATCATCTTCCATGTGATTATTCGTGGGTATGACCAAGTGAAATTAAATCTGCCTCACCTCTTCAAAAAAAACATCGTCGTACCCTTTACTCTTGATATGTTGAAAAACCCGTTCGCTGACGAGAATGCAATTGGTGTCTTCGTGAACCAAAAACAAATCCAGGTCACCTACTTTTCGGCTATCAATAACCAGGTCGTTTATAAAATTCATGGATTCATTTGGCTGATCGGGATTAGCGGCATCGTTTAATTGTTCATAATCTGACTC
>CAMLRJ010000340.1 GCA_946482345.1 uncultured Cellvibrio sp. | reverse complement strand
TGTGAGATCGGTTCCCTCCCCTTGCTAAGGGGAGGGTTAGGGTGGGGTGAAACTTTTCGAAGGCACAAATGCAAACCCAAAAATATAACCCATCAAATTTAGTCGCCGCACAACTGCAGCAACTCACCATCATCCGCAGCATATTATTAATACTGCTATGGACCAGTGTGTTCGTCAGCATTTGGTTTTCAATTGAACTTGCCTTAACGCCGATTATCAGTTTGCTAAGTTTATTCACGCTGATTCATGTGCTCACTGGATTGCGTTTAAAAAATCCGTTGGTAATTGTCAAAATTGAATTTTTTATTCAGTTGTTAATTGACGTAATCTTGCTGAACTTATTGTTTTATTTCAGCGGTGGGGCCACCAATCCCTTCGTATCTTATCTATTGGTACCGATTTGTATTTCGGCCGCGACTTTGCCTTGGCGCTACACCTGGTTAATAACATTTCTTTCAATTCTCGGTTACAGTCTGTTGATGTTTTTTTATCGGCCTCTATCGATTTTTGAAATGAACCATCACTCGCATGGATTCAGTTGGCACATAGTCGGAATGTGGTTTAACTTTTTTGTCAGTGCAGTGTTGATTACCTATTTCGTGGTGCGCATGGCGCGTGATTTGCGTGCGCAGGAAGATTTGCTCAACCAAATGAAGGAAGACGAACTGCGTGATGAGCAGTTGATTGCAGTGGCAACATTAGCCGCAGGTGCAGCCCATGAAATGAATACACCTATGGCTACTATGAAAATTTTATTGTCAGAATTGCGCGCAACCCGTGCGCAAGATGATGAACTGATGCAGGATATTAATTTGCTGTCACAACAAGTTGATCTATGTGCAGCCAGATTAAAGCAGTTGGTTCAGGATGCTGATATAGATTATCAATCCCAACTGCGCGAACGAAATGGATTGGAATATTGTCAGTATTTATTGGATCTCTGGCAATTGATGCGCCCTAATTTGGTTTGCAACAAAACATTATCGAACGAATTGGAACATACTCGTATTTGTTACGACTCCCGTCTTGATCACGCGATTTTAAATTGCCTCAACAACGCCGCCGATGCCAGTCCTGAAAAAATTGCAGTAGATATTTTGGTAAAAGAAAAAAACATCCTCTGGAAAATTACCGACTGGGGCAGTGGTTTTGCACAACAAATTCAATCGCAATTAGGTAAAGAAATAATCACTACCAAATCCGATGGTATGGGAATAGGGATGTTGTTGACTTACGCGAGTATTAAACGATTGGGCGGTGAAGTGATGCATCAGGCGAATCAACCGCAGGGGACTGTAACAATTATTTCGCTGCCTGTACTTTTATCAACTCTAAATAATTAATTATGCCTGTTAATTGTAAGGCATGTGGCTACTAAATTATTGCATGAATCAATCACCGTTTAATTTTATAAAAAACCGTTCGACATTTAATTTTTCCGTTTAACACGAACTACACAACTATATTTTTTTTGCTTGTATGTTACCTCTGTGCTGATTAAATGTTGGCATATAAATTTACATTGAATAATGAGGATACAAGATGAAAAAAATATTTTTTGTATATTAACGGCATTGGGTTTTACACCCTTGGCTGGATTTGCTGTCACCTTTCAGATACATGCGTCCCAGTGTGAAACAGAAGCTACTGTGAGTCGAGATCAATTTGGTATCAGTCTTGGAGTGCCACCCAATATGGGGCTTACAGGCAGTGGTAAAGCCACTGTTAGATGTCCGTTCACTATTGATTCTATGTCGCGCCCAACCAGCGCGTGGTTGGTTGTAAAAGCCTATGATCGGCACCCCAATATTGATGTAAGTTGTACCTTGAGTGTAGTGGATAGTGCAGGAACCTTATTCGGAACCGCTTCCGGAAATACTACCAGTAGCGCAGCAGGGCAACAAATATTTCAAGTGGGCGGCCCCATCTTTATGGGCGCGGCGTTAACCACCAAATATCCTTATGTTACGTGTAGTATTCCCCAGTCTTATAACGGACAAAGGTCGCATTTGGTAGCTATTGATCTAAATCTTACCAACTGAGTTAAACATGGCTATGTTTCTGCATAGCCATGGTTTGTAATTTTATTTTTCGATAACAGGTTCAATAAGATTAAATATGAAACTCATTGTTGCAGTGGCGATTTTTTCATTAATTATTATTTCTCTTATGGTTAAGCCGGGATTACCTGTCGGAACTGCAGCAATTGATTCTACTAAATCGTCAGCCAGGCAATTAGAAAAAAAGCTTTCTAACTCCACAAATCAAAAGACAGAATCTGTAGAGATCAATGCAGCTCAAATTGACCAGGAAAATCCTGATAATTCACTCGATATTGTGCCTTTGGATGTGAATGATGATCTATTAGGCCTCTCGTTAGCGGCTGTAAGAAGTGAAGATCCATCCCTCGCTTACGACGCATTTTCCATTCTGATCGATTTATCCGCTGAGGAATCGTCTCGCATTTTACGTGAAATCATCAATCAGCAAAAAACCAATGTCTATTTTGACGAAATGGTATTTATAGGAATGATGAATTTGCAAAAAAATACGAACTTGTTGACAGACGATGATGTGCAAACAATATATCAACGGGGTAATGATTCAGTGAAGAAGCTCGCCGCCAAAATTATGAAGGATAGGGGAAACGACAGTTTGGCAAATGATTATGTCAAATTGATGGATTACAGATTTCTGAATGTGGATTCGAGCATCAGGTTACAAACGTTGTTTGACATATCTGCAATTGCTGAGTTTGATTCCTTACCCAAAATTAGACAATTTTTGAACGATTCAGATGATTCCGTAAGATTACAGGCGCTTAATCTGCTTGGAACTTACGGAAATGATATGGATATTTCGGCGGCAGAATCTTTATTGGGAGATAGTCATCCCCAAGTCCGGGCGCAAGCACAATTGGTTGTCAAAAACTTATGGCATAAAAATTCTCATCATGTAATGACTGAAAATCAGGAATTTGCGCCACCGGGTGATTTATATTGAATAGGATAGTGTTCTGAAAATCGGAAATATTTCACAATTTTTATTTTTTTATTCGTATTGTCAAAATTAATCCAATTTTATCAAGTTTTATCGGGTTGAAATCAGTTTCATCGCTCTTAATTTTTTTAATGAGAGCATCTTTTATGAAAATAATGGTTGTTGGTAATGAGTTGAATTCAGCATTAAAAACTTACCCTCAGATAAATTGTTGGGGTGAATGTGAAGACTTGAAGGTGGCCATGCCAATTATTCGAGAAGAAAGGCCAGAAATAATATTCCTGGATATCGATGCGTCAGGAAAGAATTGCTTTGAACTACTGAAAGGGTTGGATTATCACCCCAAGTATATATTCTCGTCAGGGCATACAAAGTATGCGGCTAGATCCTTTGATTTCGACGTTATTGACTATTTACTCAAGCCGTATACTCCAGAAAGATTAAAACGGACAATTGGCAGGTTGATTTTATTTAAGAATAAAACATCAGCTGTCGATAAACTGAATATAGATCAAAACCTGTTGTTAAATAATGGTGAGTTAACTTATTGGGTTAGCTTGAAAGACATTCAATATTTTGAAAGTTGCGCCAATCATAGTTTGGTGGTCTGGAATAAAAACAAAATACTCATACATCGGGCATTGGTCAATATAGAAAGTCGATTACCAGAAGGTCAATTTGTCCGGGTAAATAGAAAACACATAGTCAACGTAAGTCACGTTAAGAAAGTGGAGTCCTGGATAAATGGAGGATTTTTATTAGAAATGGGGTCTACCGCGAATATAGAAGTGTCAAGAAGACAAGCGGGTCGTTTTAAAGATAAATTTAGTTTATGAGATTTAAAAAATCAGTTATCAATCGCCAAAGGGATCAATAATGAAGAAATACTTGTCCACCATAATTAATTTAAAAATGTGATCTCCCATTAAATCGTCAATACAGCCAGGTTTTTCGGTAAGCGGATTAGTTCCAGATTGACGAAGACTATTTCTTTGCAGTTTATTTACTGCTTTACAGGACGTTTTTGCAACTTCCTTTGTAAAGTCCTTCTGTGCACACCCAACGCGCGTGCGGCAGCAGAAATATTGCCATTGCAATCTTGCAAAACTTTTTGAATATATTCCCATTCCATGCGATCAAGGCTGGGCGCGTTTTCTGGAATCGGAATTGCGTCTGCGGTTGGTGTTGAATCAAAGGCTTTTAGCAAATCATCGACTTCAATGGGTTTGCAAAAATAATTGATGGCACCCAATTTGATTGCATCTACTGCTGTAGAAATACTGGAATAACCCGTCAGCATAATAATCTGTATTGCGGGATTTATTTCTTTGAGCCTGCTGATCAATACCAGTCCGGATTCCTGCGCAATTTTTAGATCCACAATGGCTTTTGCCATTTTATGTTGTGATAACAAGGTTTCTGCGGTTGCTATGTCTTGCGCGATCCAGCTGGTAAAGCCGCGGCGATCCAATGCGCGTATTAGCATTTGCGCAAAGGTGATGTCGTCATCAACTATGAGAAAAGAATGGCTGCTGGTCATAATTCGAGATAGAAAACTTTTGGCAACTATAACAAAACCACTGATGACTGACACCCACAGCTTGCCGGGGTGCGACAATTTGCCTCAGCCTTCAATAGAGCAATTAATCATTGCTCGCC
>CAMLRJ010000339.1 GCA_946482345.1 uncultured Cellvibrio sp. | reverse complement strand
TGCGCAGAGTACCGCGGTTTAATCCGAGAACTTGTGCAGCGCGAGTTTGATTGTGGCGAGTATATTTCAATACGATTTCCAACATTGGCGCTTCTACTTCTGCCATTACCATTTCATAAACATCGCTGACATCCTGACCGTCGAGGTGCTTGAAATAATTATCCATTGCCTGTTCAACACATCCACGAAGAGATTGCCCCTGATTGGTTGCTGTGTTGTTTGTGGTGCTTTTTGCATCGGCAAAAAAAGTTGCAGTATTCATGCGGCTTGATCCTCTAGTATGAGCAGCGTTTCGAAATAATTTCGGATGCTGGTTTGTTGTTCTTCTGCGTTCACTATTGTATTAAAAGTACGACGAAAATCATCGCTATGAGGCAAGGTTTGCAAATACCAACTCACATGTTTGCGAGCGATTCTTGGTCCCATTACTTCACCATAAAAACAATAAAGTTCCCGCAGATGGTTGAGTAAAATCTCCCTGATCTCAATCAGGGGTGGTTCGGCTAAACATTCACCTGTTTCCAGATAATGTGTAATTTCCCGAAAAATCCAGGGGCGCCCTTGTGCAGCGCGCCCGATCATCACTGCTGCAGCTTTGGTGTAATCCAGAACTGCTTTTGCCTGCTGTGGTGTTTTAATATCGCCATTTGCAAATACAGGAATTTTTACGGCAGATACCACTTGAGCAATGGTGTCGTATTCTGCGTGTCCGGCAAATGCATCCTCGCGTGTGCGCCCATGCAGCGCCAGCGCTTGAATTCCCGCGTCTTCGGCAATCTTCGCGATGCGTAATGCATTGCGATTTTCAAGACTCCAACCGGTGCGACATTTTAATGTCACAGGAACTGAAACAGCTTTTACTACTGCCTGCAATATTTCCGCCACTAAAGCTTCGTCTTTTAATAAAGCCGAGCCAGCAGCTTTTTTGCAGACTTTTTTAGCGGGGCAGCCCATATTGATATCAATAATTTGCGCACCTTGATCTACATTCAGGCGTGCAGCTTCCGCCAAACTTTCTGCATCTCCTCCGGCAATTTGAACCACAATAGGTTCAACTTCGTCGGTGTGATCCATACGTAAACTACTTTTACGACTATTCCACATTTGGCTATCTGCAATCAGCATTTCCGAGACTACCATCCCTGCCCCCAAGCGACGACAAAGACGCCGAAATGGAAGATCGGTAACACCCGCCATGGGAGCGAGTACAACAGGATTCTCTATTTGATATGGGCCAATTTGAAACACGGATAATCGCGCGGGCGCTTGCGTAAAAGGGTCGCCATCATACCCGTTTGATAGGGGTGTTGGAACCGTATAACAACAAAAAATGACGTTTTTTTAAGCAGATTTTCAGTTGATTTTTCAACCGGTATGGGGCAGGGGAGTTGTTTAAACGGGAGCTAACAAGGCTCCCGTTTAAAACTCAATTAACAGTAATCTTCCCGTTGGTTGCGCCATGACAACCATTGCAGCCGCCACCAGTGATTAACCCTGGCATGGTATGTCGCAAGCCATCTTTGTCTTCCACTACAACATCTACACCATCAACCAATGGGCCGCCCGGAACAAACAAGCCGGGTACGCTGGCCGTTGTATAAAAATTACCGCATTTGTCCGTTACCAAAGTGGAGACGATAGTGTTGGTGTTATGCGCATAAAGAAACACAGTTGCATTCGGATTTCCGGTTGTTGAGTTTTTATAAATAGTACCCGCTACTGTAAATGCAGTTGCCGAGCCACCAGCGGTGTGACAAGTCAGGCAACTTTGCCCAACTCTGTGAGAGGTGTTGTTGCGTGCACTGATAGCACTGCCCTGTGTGTTATTGCATGAAACAATGCTGGGACTGGATGATGTGTTGGCAGTACTGGTAGCGCTTTGTTCGCTGCTCCCTCCATTTCCTCCTCCCCCGCCTCCACCACCACAAGCTGTGAGCAGTACAACAATACCCAGTGCGATTGGTCGAAACATGAATAAGCTCCAATTGGTGTTCAATTATTGGATGGAGTCTAGCGCCAAAATATGAGTGATGCAGATAAATTCTGAAAACTGTGATCTGTGAAGTGTTTTCTGCCAGATCCTAGAGAACATCCATTTTGTAGTTATCGACTTGAGGGTCTTTGATTTCAAGAATCAAATGTATGGGTTGCATGCTGGGCATGATTTTTTTTCCGGCCAATTCCCCGCCAAGATAATCTTTGGGTGTAAATCGGCGGGAAGCTTTAATCTGGCCATCCATATCACTGAAGCTGAGCAACAAATCAGGGAAAGGTTGTTCAAAACCGGCTTTGTTAAGCAGCATCACATCAACCTGCAATGCTTGCTCGATTTCATCATGTGGGCGCACCACCAGATCGTAAGTCACGATTTGTTTTTTATCGACCAGTATGGGTAATTGGCAACCGAATAAAGGGCAGGCGATAGCGTATAAATTTCGATAGGGTTGAATTCGCGCGTAATGATCAAACCGAAAATAAGCCAGTTGCGCTATCAATGCTGTCAAAGCTAACAGAGTCATTACTGGCCACAACATTCGGAAATACCAGTGGCGAATATTGTTGCCGGCAAATTCGAGTGGTGCAGGGATAATATTTTTAAGTAATCCTGCACGTGAACCGTCGTAGGAACGAATTTTAGGTTCTATTTTCAGTTGGCGTTTATTGGCAGCTTCATCAAAATCATCATCATGAAAAATACCGGCAACAGGAATTGCATTGATGATTTCTTCTTTTTCTTCTACAACTGATTCGCCGAGAGGTTTAGCAGTTGGCATTTTTCTTAACTCGTCACTCAATTCCAGTTCTTTGGACGATGATGCAGTATGTGCGGGTTTTGCCGGGGTTGTTTTTTCCTCGGCCACAAAATTAAAAACCAGATTGTTTTTTGCATTTTGTTGTGCAGACGGAGGCGGCGCTTTGGCAACTTGTGTTTTTACAATACCAATTTGTGGAATATCGTCATCGTCATCAATTAAATTTTCTGCCCAGGATTCATCAGAGTTATCTTTGATAACTTTTTTTTCATCAACAATTTTGCGATCAAATAACGACGTGGCTTGTACCTGGGTTTCCAAATCCATAAAACCGTCAAACGCATAACGGGAACCATCACCTTCCATATCATCGCTGATGAGAACATCATCGTCGTCGGATAATTTGGATAAAGGTTTTTTTACGCTATTGGTTTTGGTTGCAGGTTTCTGTTCAGTTATTTTGGGTGCTGGTTTAGGTGTTGCTGTTTTCGCTGAAGGTGCAGGTTCAGTTTTGGGATTGACCTTGGTGTTCTGGGGTTTGGCAGTCACGGGTTTTGCGGCCTGATTTGTCAAACCTGAATTTGTTGGCGTTTTTTGCGTTGCAGTTTTTACGTCAGCTGCTTTAACAGTTTTTGTTGGTTCGATGGTTGTACTTTCTTTTGTTGTGTTTATTTTAGATGTCGCCGTTGCCGGTTTTGAATTGTCTTTGTTAACGAAGGGTTCTATCAATGAAGGTTCCTTTTTAATCGGATTTGCCTGCATTTCTTTTGTGGGAATTTCTTTTTTCGCTGTTTCTTTTTTGGTTGAAGTCTCGGCTGCCGGTTTGGTTACCAGGCTTGATTGCGCTTTAAATACATGCAGGCAGGAGCCACAACGCACAGCACCTTTGGCTGAATCCAATTGTGCTTCGGTAATACGGAACGCAGTGCTGCATTTTGGGCAGCGCGTCACCATAGACTGTTGGGTTGAAGCAATTGTCATCGTCTGTTGCATCCGATCGGTAAGCCATTACTGTCTGAATTCTAGCACAGGCTGGACAATGCTAAGTATGTAAGAATTAACGAATTTTTACAGCAGTTAGTCTGACCCATTCTTCTTTTTCGGCAACAGGGTCAAATGCGAACCAGTTTTCATAGGCTTTTATTACGGTTTGGGCCTGTGTAGTCAGTATTCCGGACAGACAAATTTTGCCTCCGATTTTTGTCATGCCACTCAAAACAGGTGCCAGTTCAGCCAGAGGGCCAGCCAGAATATTCGCCAGCATCACATCGACTTCAACCTTGGGGCAGTCGATTGGCAAGTAAACCGGCATGGCATTATCGGCAAGGTTGTTGCGCTTGGCGTTGTCAGCCGTTGCCAGCAATGCTTGCGGATCTATATCTATGCCTGTGACTTTTTTGGCTCCCAACAATAAAGCAGCAATACCTAAAATGCCGGAGCCGCATCCATAATCGACTACATCAAGACCATTGAAGTCCTGTTGATCGATCCATTGCATACACAAAAAAGTAGTGGGGTGAGTGCCTGTGCCAAAAGCCAATCCCGGGTCCAGCATCAAATTAATTTTTTCCGGCTCAGGTGGTTGTTGCCAACTTGGGCAAATCCACAAACGTTCACCGCAGCAAATAGCATGATAGTGCGTCATCCATTCGCGCTCCCAATCCTTGTCCTCCAATAATTCCCATGCGTGTTCGGGTAATTGGTTGCCGAATCGCTTCTCAGCTATGGCAATAGTGTGTGCGGTGTTGATATTCGCATCAAACAAACCGGTAATTTTGACACTGTCCCAAAGTGGTGTTTCCCCAAGGCCGGGTTCAAGAATCGGTTGATCAGCATTGTCCTGCAAGGTTACTGATGCTGCACCACTGGCAAGCAGTGAGTTTTCCAGTGATGCAACATATTTTCG
>CAMLRJ010000338.1 GCA_946482345.1 uncultured Cellvibrio sp. | reverse complement strand
AAATAGAACTGCCCGTCCAGATGTTTTTATATGCAAATCCGGGAAATGCGCAGCAGCATAAGCTTCTATGGCTTCAACACGTTGTTTGGTTATTTTGGATGGCGCTACAGCAAACAATACTGATATGCGCATACGCTGAGCGGAAAAGTCCATTAAATCGGTCAAGTCTTCATCAGGGCCAGAGCTGGAATACAAGAGTAGATATTGACCCACCATGTTGCGCGTTTCCGGTACTTTGAAATATTCCGGATTATCATCATGCATCACCTGATTTATTTTCATTAGATAATTCATCACTGAAGTTGCTTTCCCGCTACCTTCCAGGCTGGTTACATATTGTTGGAACTCCAAAGCTCGTTGCAAGAAAGCGGGATCTTTAATGCCTTCTTCTTTACCAGAGTCCAGCATAAATTCCAAAGACAAAGCGCCTTTATAAGTTTGATCAAAATATTCAAGTCCCTTACGAATTGGAGCATCTTCTTTAAAGTTACGAACGAAATTGGTATCGACTTCTACTTTCGTTAAAAAATATAAAGACGGCAATAACAATAAACCGGCCGCTATCAAAATCACTTTTCTGGCACCAATAATTTTTTGTGGCCATGAGTGAACAATCCGACTAATCACACCTGTGCGAGTCACTTTTTGTGCTTTTTCTACGTTAACTCGTGAATAACTGAGAATTGCAGGTAAAGTCATAGTAGAGAATAAAAAGCTAAAGAATAATCCAGCCATCATTTGCAAACCAAATTCCACTACCAATGCAAGGTGGCTTGAAGTTAAAGCCAAAAAACCAAAGAAAGTGGTAATAAATGCAAAGAAACAAGGTTTTAAATATTTTCGGATGGATGCTTCAGCCGCCGCGGTGGATTCCATTCCCTGGCCTCTGAATTCATAAAAGCCCATCATGATGTGCACACTACTGCCCAATCCAATAACCGTTAAAATAGTCGGAATAATAATGTTGAGCATATTGATAGACCAACCGCTAAAACCAATGACTCCCAGTGCAGCGATTGATGACACCACTACCACAGCAAAAGGTAGTACAACACCCATACCTGTTCTAAAAATTAAATAGAGGAATATCAGAATAAACAGCATCATTAATGGATAACTGATTGACTGATCAACTGTAGAATAGAAAAAGAAGGCCTCACTGATGATTGAAGACCCTGAATAATGCAATTTAAAATTAGGGTTTTTATCCAATCCTTCTGTTTTTATAAATTGATGAAAATCAGTAGCCAATTCAACTTTGGCATTTCTTCCTGACTCATGTTCTTCCGGCATCACCACACGTGCGGAAATAATGGAATGACGCAAGTCTTTGGTAAACAACAAGTCATGCGCTATGGTTTCATTTTTCAGAATGTTGCGTATCTTTGTCAGTTCTGCTTCCGAAAAATTAAAATCAGCCGAGTCCGGAATAGCAGGGTCAACATCCAGCAAGTCATCATTGTAATAAATATATTCAAATTTATTTAATGCCCTTACTTTATTAACAGTTGCATGCTCTTCAAAAAAATCAGCTATCTTTTTGATTGCCTGCAACGATTCCTGATTAATCAGGTCACCGGTACTGGCTTCTATGCCCACTACCAGATAATCATCACTACCGAATTGCTTTTTAAGGTTGTTATAATCCTGTAATACAGGATCATCTTCCAGAAACCAGATATCGGTTGAACTTTCGAAGTATAGATTTTTTAAACCAATACCTACGCCTATTATGAGTAAAATACTCATCAGAATTACCGCTACTCGGTATCTGATCACCTTGATTGCCCATTGATTAATCATTTTAAAGTCCTCTGATAGAAAAATGTTAGTTAGTAGGTAAAGCTTCTGGAATGACTTCTTTAGCCATGAATTCAAGTTGTTCTACATACTGCTCAACAACATTCTTCATGGAATCCTCTGTGTAAAAATTGTTTGAATAAGCGATTTCCAGATAAGTGGTTTTATCTTTTGTGTAAAAGAAAAATTCCATCATGCAGGTACGCTTTTGTTCCGGTAATGCAAATCGGGCGCTTGTTAACATGTCATTATTGGCTGTAGAGACATCGCCCAGATAATTGATTCGAACACCGGTGAGATGCATGTCCGGGTAAGAACCTTCTGGCAATAAATCACCTACCAGATCGTAACTTAATCCGCCAAGTGGTAACTCTTTCATTTCATGATCCAGCTCCTTGATAACATCCTTGAAACTGGCATTTTTCTTTAACGACACACCAACAGGCACATTGACAGCGAAATCACCCACAGACTCAAAATAACTTTTATGAGATCCAGGGATATGACGGCCATTCAATTTATGACTGATAACAATCCAGTTTTTGCGTAATTTCACAGCCAACAATTTATAAACTGCAGCTGACAAAATATGATAAAAACTGGTATCAAAATACTCACGCCCATCGATTTGTAAATAATTGATGAGTTTTGCAGGCATGGGCACAGTGATGGTTTCGTAGGAATCCTCTGTGTTTTTACCTTTTTCATGATCAAACGCCAGTTGAATAATCGATTTTTTCTTTAACGCATATTTTTTCCAAAAATCGATAATTCTTTGTTCGCCATAGCTGTTATACAGAGAGATAAGATCCTGCACATAATCACTGTATTTAGGGCTGGATGAATGCGTTGAATCGGAGATGCCTTTATAAATATTCCAGACTTCACGATTGACGATGTAGCCGGAAATCATATCGGACATAGCATGATGAGCAATCCACACTAACTCTTTGGTATCACCACGATTGGCAAGAACCAATTTAAACAATGGCCATTGATCAACACGAATACTGGATGCAACGCCTCTGATCTCATTCGTTAATTGCGCTTCATATTCAGCATCATTCAAACCGGAAAAATCACATCGGATAAAATCGGTAAGTTCAACCGAGGTCAATATTTCCTGCAGTATTTCGCCGTCCATTTTAATAAATTGGGTACGCAAGGCATCCTGGCGTTGCATCAGGCTATTCACCGAAGCAATAAATTTATCCTCTGCAAAATCCTCTGCCAGACTCACCCGACTAAAGCCCCACCATTCATAAGGCTCGTCAAAATAACTAAACAGCCATCGTTGCGCAGGACCCGTTTTTAAATACATCGACTTTTTTTCTGGTTCTTTTGCAGCGGCGACTTGCAATGAATTCAGTATGACTTTTCGATCAAGCTTGCCATTGGAATTTTTCGGTAATTTTTCCAAACGAATAATTTGATGCGGCAACATATAAGCCGGGCATTTTGCTGCTATGTGCGATTTTATTTCGGTTTCGGTCAGAGATTTTCCGGAATACCAGAGAACCAATTTTTCATCCACCACTAGGCATGCCGCTTCATCTATCGATTTATGACTGGTTGCAACATGTTCTATTTCGCCCAGTTCAATTCGGAAACCACGCAATTTGACCTGGTTGTCTTTGCGACCATGGTATTCAATCACACCGCCATCACGCTCAATCGCCAAATCACCCGTTGCATAAATAATGTCGCCGGGTACATCGGCATAAGTGTTTATTACAAACGATTTTGCTGTCAGTTCTGGCTCATATAAATAACCTTTCGCCAATTGATTGCCTGCAATACACAATTCACCCATTTCGTCTTTTGGCAAACGATTTCCTTTTTCGTCCCGAACAAAAAGAACGGTGTTGTCTACCGCCTTGCCAATTGGAATTGGCTCGTGATCTTCTGGGCGTTTGTTAATAAAGTGATAACTCACATCTATTGAAGCTTCTGTTGGACCATAAAGATTGCACAGACCTGTTTGCAAACCATATTGATCTATCCAACGCTGCACTGTAGCAGTAGACAATGCTTCCCCTGAAAAAATTAACCAGCGAAGATCAGAAAAAGTATATTTTTCTTCAGCGAGGCTATTCACAAATTCACTGAACATGGAAGGTACAAAATGCGCGACGGCAATTTTTTCTTTTACCATCCAGTCCGCAAAATCCCATGGGTTGGACACAATATCTTTTTCAACCGCACAAACAGTACCGCCATACATAATGGGCCATAGATGTTCCCAGATCGCCACATCAAAACTGCATGAGGTTTTCTGTGCGACTTTTTCACCCGGTTGCAGTTGGAATATTTTTTGATGCCACATCAAGCGATTGGCATATCCCAAATGATGCAAATACACACCTTTTGGATTACCAGTTGACCCGGAAGTAAACAACACCACCATATCGTCTTCAGGTTGAATATCGGTATTCAGTTGTAAATCGGGATATTCCTGCCACTGGACGGCCGTTACTATTTCCTTATCAAGGCCGGAAAGTTTTTCCAGTATCTCGTCAGCAGGGTTATCCATAAACACCAGATTTCGCACATCCACTTTTTTCGACAAAGTTGAATCAGTTTTCAGCAAATTAAATATCCTGCTGTTTAATGCAGATTCGGTAATCAGTGTTTTAATTTTTGCGTGGGATAAAATGTATTGAATGCGATCATCCGGAAATACAGGATCAACTGGAACATAAGCTGCGCCGGTTTTCAGAATGGCAATTATGGCGGTAATCATCATTGGGCCACGATGAGAAATCAAACCAACATAATCACCTTTTTTGACACCTGACTTTTTAAGCATTTGCGCCAAACGATTGGAATCAGACTGCAATTGTGCATAACGAATGGATTGCCCTTTG
>CAMLRJ010000337.1 GCA_946482345.1 uncultured Cellvibrio sp. | reverse complement strand
ACGTTCATCCAATTGGTCCCGAGTGTAATCTACAGCCGTCAATTTCCCCCAAATCGGTTGTGGCCAAACTGCATCATCCTTAAAACGCGCAATGTGATGTATATGTAATTGTCGCACCACATTTCCCAACGCGGCCACATTCATTTTATAAGCACCCAACACGCTCATCATGGCGCGGGAAAGTCGGCTGGACTCACGCATAAATTGTTGTTGATCCTCTTCACTGAGATGGTACAAATCATAAACAGCTTCTCGCTTGGGAACCAAAATACACCAGGGGAAATTGGCATCTTTATTTAATAACACCAGTGATAAATCAAATTCGCCCAACCAATAAGTGTCTTTCGCCAATCGCGAATCAAGTTCAAACATAATTTACCCGCTATACCAAAAATGATAACCGCCGTAGAATATCCGCCTTTCCATGCGGTGCAAACCATTCCGAGCAAACCTTTAATAAGTGATCAGTTTATGCGTTCCAGTCGTTTTTTAATCGCCACCCTGAAAGAAACTCCCGCTGACGCCGAAGTTATCAGTCATCAACTCATGTTGCGTGCGGGCATGATCCGCAAAACGGCTTCCGGCCTCTACAATTGGTTACCGCTGGGATTGCGCGTGTTACGTAAGGTTGAACGCATAATACGCGAAGAGATGGATAAATCCGGTGCACAAGAAGTATTAATGCCTTTGGTTCAACCTGCAGAATTGTGGGAGGAATCCGGGCGCTGGCAACAATACGGCCCTGAATTATTACGCATTACCGATCGCCATGATCGCCCTTTTTGTTTGGGCCCAACCCATGAAGAAGTGATCACCGATTTAATTCGCAATGAAATCAAAAGTTACAAACAACTGCCTGCCAATTTTTATCAGATCCAAACCAAATTCCGTGATGAAATCCGCCCACGTTTTGGTGTCATGCGCTCTCGCGAATTTATTATGAAAGACGCCTATTCATTTCACTTGTCGCATCAATCATTGCAAGAAACTTACGATGTTATGCACGCAACTTATTGCAGTATATTTACTCGATTAGGTTTGCAATTCCGTCCCGTACTCGCAGACACAGGTTCGATTGGTGGCGCTTTCTCACATGAGTTCCATGTGCTGGCAGAAAGCGGTGAAGATGATATTGCATTCAGTAATGGCAGTGATTACGCAGCCAATATTGAAAAAGCTGAAGCTTTACCACCCGCAACAGCTCGCCCTGCCCCATCACAAACAATAAAAGAAGTCGCGACTCCCGGAAAACATTCCATTGAAGAAGTCAGTGCATTTTTAAATGTAAAACCCGAACAAACCGTTAAAACCTTAATTGTGCTCGGCAGTGTTCAAGCCGACAAATCCCAACCTCTGGTTGCATTGGTTTTACGTGGCGATCACGAATTAAATGAAATCAAAGCTGAAAAAATTACCGGTATTGCATCACCTTTAACCTTTGCGCCTGAAGCCCGCATCAAAACAGAATTAGGCGTGAGTGTTGGATCAATTGGTCCTGTCGGACTAAAAATTCCGATGATTGTCGATCACGCTGCTGCACATCTTGCCGATTTTGTTTGCGGCGCCAACAAAGATGGTTATCACCTCACTGGTGTAAATTGGGATCGCGATGAAAAAGCACCTATGGTTGCTGATATTCGCAATGTCGTTACCGGCGATCCAAGCCCTTGCGGAAAAGGCACACTGGAAATTAAACGCGGAATTGAAGTCGGCCATATATTCCAACTCGGCACCAAATATTCCGAAGCCATGAAAGCCAAAGTATTGGATGAAAGCGGAAAAGAACAAACTATGATTATGGGCTGTTACGGTATTGGTGTAACACGAGTAGTCGCTTCTGCAATCGAACAAAATTTTGATGAAAACGGCATTATCTGGTCTGATTCAATTGCACCCTTTCATATTGCAATTGTGCCGATCAATATGGGTAAATCAGAAGCTGTTGCGAAAAAAGCCAGCGAACTTTATTCACAATTGTCACAAATTGGTTTCGATGTTTTATTTATGGATGACGAAAAAGCCCGCTTGGGCGGCATGCTCGCTGATACCGATTTAATGGGCATCCCGCATCGTATTGTGATTGGTGATCGCGGACTTGAAGCGGGCACAATTGAATACAAAGCTCGTCGTAATGCTGATAAACAAGAAATTCCGGTTAATGATCTGGTGACATTTTTAAAAAGCCAAATCAGGATTTAATCCCATCCCTGTATAAAAATTGCCGCTGGTAACAGTCGGCAATTTTTTTGTCTTGTACCAATAACATCGCAACTATTTTTATAGAGCCAAGCCAGATATTTTCATTACAAAGTCAGATCAAGAATTACGATTCCTCAGGAGCACCAATGAAATCGTTTTTTATTTCCAGCCTAATGATTTTCAGCTTAACAGGATGCGCCTCTTCAAAGGAACCCCGTCAAATCACAACACCCGAGGAATCAAGCCCCGCCATATCAGAAGAAGTTATTCCCATCCCGACCAAGGCTCCCGAAGTCAAAAAAGTCAAAGTTGCAAAACCGGGTATCGATCCCCTAAAAGTCGCTAATGGCATCGCTGATCTATGGATAGATGGCGAGCTCGAGAGCAGTTCCCTGGATAAAGAAAATCCGGTTCATGTATTAATAGACGATGCAGTTGAAACGACCGCAGAGCATATGGATACGGAAAGAAACCCGGAAGATCGAAAGCGCTCGCCTGTAATAAACAACCAATAAAGAGTTATTTTTTACCCATTAAAATAAATAAAATGCAATTTTAGGTACTTTTTTACCCAATATATTGACTTAACACTTTTAAGGTATATATTTACCTTAAATCGTTATTTTCATCATTTAAACGGTAATTAATAACCCAATATGAAAAATTATGACAAGTGACCTTTCATCCATGAGCAATCTGGCTGTTGCAGCCGAGATAGACCAAAGGCTTGAGCGCATGAGGCTGGAGCGTAATATCTCACAGCAATCTTTATCCGAAGAGATAGGCATTACCCCCAAAAGCTATCGCCAATTGGTTGCAGGAAATGGAAAGCTTGAAAATCTGATTGCCGCCATGCGTGCGCTGAATTGTCTGGATCAGCTTGATACGTTTCTTCCGGCCCCTACCCCAAGCCCTATTGCCCTGTGGAAACAAAAAGGCAAAGAACGCAAACGGGCAAGATCCAAACAAGAAATCAAATACAACATTGAGACAAGGGAGATTGATTGGTAATGCAAAACCTTGCCGAAGTTTATTTATGGGGAAAACAAGTGGGTGTTCTGGCATGGAACCCGGACACATCCATCGCTGCATTTGAATACTCAACAGAGTGGAAAAAAACGGCTGTGCAAATTGCGCCATTGCACATGCCGAATGACCAAAATTCATCAACTATTTTCGAATTTCCACAACTCAATTTTGACACTTACAAAGGATTACCCGCCTGCTTCGCCGATACACTTCCGGATGATTTCGGTAACGCAGTGATCAATGCCTGGCTAAGCCGGAACGGTCGCGATCCCAATAGTTTTAATCCGCTTGAGCGCTTGCTCTACACGGGTTCACGCGGCATGGGCGCGCTGGAATATAAACCGGCTATTCGCTCATTCAACAATCCCACTCATAAATTGGAATTGGAATCGCTGTTGAATATGGCACAACAAATTCTTGACCAACGCCATCAATCCCAACACAGTCTGTCACAAAAAGATGATTTGAGCGGAATTCTACAAGTGGGAACATCTGCTGGCGGCGCAAGAGCAAAAGCATTAGTTGCACTTAATACCGAACGCACTGAAATTCGATCAGGCCAGGTTGATGCGCCAACAGGGTTTGAACATTATTTATTAAAATTTGATGGTGTTGTTGAACGCAGTTCCGAACGTGAAACTTTTGGCGACCCGCAAGGTTTTGGGCGCATGGAGTATGCCTATTATTTAATGGCGATAGATTGCGGCATTAACATGTCACCCTGTGAATTATTGGTAGAAGGTAAGCGAGCGCATTTTTTAACAAAACGATTCGATCGTATCGGCAATCAAAAAATTCATTATCAATCTTTATGTGCCATGGATCATGCTGATTATAAAAAGCCAGGGCAATACAGCTACGAACAACTCTTCGCAGTGGCTCGACAATTACGATTAACACGTAAAGAAGCTGTCGAAATTTACCGAAGAATGGTGTTCAACATAGTGGCGCGAAATCATGATGATCACACAAAAAATATCGGATTTTTATTAGCAGCTCCGGATCAAAACTGGCAGCTGGCCCCTGCTTTTGATATTGCCTACAGTTACAAACCCGGTTCTCCCTGGGTAAATTCCCATCAAATGTCACTGAACGGTAAGCGCGACAATTTTACGATTGATGACCTGTTAATTGTGGCCAGGCTCATCAGCAATTTCACCAGCGAAGCAAAAGACATCATTCAACATACGATCGACACTGTTAAAAAATGGCCTGACTACGCATTAAAATCAGACGTTGAATCCAATTTTTCACAATTAATTTATCAACACATGAGATTGGATTGGTCATAACCCATGAATAGTTCAAATAAAAAAACAGTCTTTTCGATTTCTTGCCTGATGATCTTATGCCTTATCAGTGGTAATTCAATGGCAGAAGAAATCCTTTATGGCAATATTGTTGTCGATAAAGTCGGCACTGTTTACGATGGTGATACTTTTTC
>CAMLRJ010000336.1 GCA_946482345.1 uncultured Cellvibrio sp. | reverse complement strand
TCTGACAAAATAATTAGGCTGTGTTGCTCTGCAATATCAATACATTGTTGCAATTCATCTTCAGTCCACACGCGGCCAACCGGATTATGCGGTGTGCAAAGCATCATGAGTTTTGCCGATTTTGCTTGTTCTTCAAGCAAAGCAAAATCTATTTGATAATGGCCGTTATGGTTAATCAGTGTGTTGTTCAACAACTTGCGTTGATTGTGCGTGACGGCTGAAAAAAACGGAAAATAAACCGGCGATTGCACAATCACGCCATCACCCGGATTGGTTGTTCCCAAAACTGTTGCATATAGTGAAGGTACTACACCCGGAACCATTAAAATCCAATCGCGATCAATCGACCAGTGATGACGGCGATTAAACCAATTAATGATGGATTGATACAAACTCTCGGGATAAAAACTGTAACCCAGCACCGCATGGTCAATATGTTGTTTTAATGCATCCGACACACAAGCAGGCACTTCAAAATCCATATCGGCAACCCAAAGCGGCAATAAATCATCCTGACCAAAAATGGATTTCATTCCGTCATATTTGGTGGAGTGAGTGTTTTTGCGTTGTACGGGTTTGTCGAAATTTATTTTTTGCATGTGAAAAGTTAATGCCTGCTAAAAGATGTCTTTTTATAATTTATCTGTAAAGAGATTATTTTTTCCTTGTCAGTAAAAATATCAGGCCAATAATGCTGGATATGATCAATAACGAAGGCAATAGGTTGTAGTTGATCAAGTCAAGCCATGCTTGGTAAAAAGGCTGGGTATTACTGGCAGTTCTGTCGATTAGTGAGAGGTGATCATTCCAGATGCCTGGTTAAAGCCAGAATCTGAATGATGGAGATAATTGCCAATATGGTATTTTTAAATTGATCGGACTTATCTCGCATATTTTGGTTATCCCGACTGATATGCGCACCAAAAGAAGCAGCATTTTTCTGTAGCTGCTTAAGGGTTTTTTCGATGCTCCATCGATTTTTAATTCGGTCATATACACGTTCATTATCAATTTCAATAGAAAATTTAAATTGCTCGTTATAAATAGTAAGCACTTCAATTCTTTTCATGATTGAATAAATGTGTGTTTCCAGCTCTGCCTTTCCTTTTTGTGAATTGTTGCAGATGATCGATACGATTTTCCTCGAAAAATAAGGTGATATGGTTTTAATATAAAACCACATAAATTGCATATGAAAAAGTATTGGCAGGTAACGATATTCATCTGCAGGATTGTTGATAATCAATGTATGCATTCTGCCATTAAAATCAAACAAGTCGGTGGTGTTATGAATTTTATTGGATAATTTAATAGAGGGATAATCAGTTACCAATCGTTCAGCCTTTTTATTGGTGTTAACAAAAAACTTTTGTACGCTATCAGGTACATAAGAAAATTCGCCATGTTTATTATAGGCTGTTATTACGCAACTGATATTTCCAGTATTATTTTGTATGCGAGTTTTTTCTGATAGTTTTTTGCCTGTCATAAATTGGCATATTTGCTCGGTAGTGCGCAGTGCTTGTTCTTTTATTCCGACTGACCAGTTGGACTGGTAAGTTGATGTTTTGGCATTGTCCTCTACCAGCAATTCACGAATGGATAGGTAAAGGTTGGGGGCGTCATCCTGATTTAATTCAGCGATAAATTTTTCCGGTACATCAATGGTGATCTCAATCGTTAACATAAAGCTTATAAATCTTGAGTCGAACAACAGAAATGCTTTGACGGAAGAGGATTGAAAATTATTTTTTTGGTTCAGTGATGCACCAAGTTTTGAAAAAAAAATCATTTTCTATAGGTGTTTCCAGTGGGATTGAATAAATAGGTTGAAAAGTTTCGTTTAGTGAATCAAATCTTTGCATCCACTGCGGTTTTTGCTGGGTTGAAAAAAATTTATCTTGTAGTTTTTGAATACCAATATCCTGTTGGTACAACATCAATAACAAATCTATCCCCAAATCAATCGGTTGGAAATCATAAAATGACAAGTGATAAGTTTTCATAAGAAAGAATTTTGATTGTTTTGATAATAATGAGCAGGTAAAGGCTCTTTTCTATAATCAAGTAATAGTTCACTGCCGGCAGGAATAAATCTAATGACAATAATACGCAGCGGGTTGTAAGCAATTTCCAAATTAGGATTGCGTGAGTGATTAATGAGTGAGTAGCGTGTTCTAAATGGTCTGACTAGTAAGGTATCCGGATTGATGCAATTCCATTCCATAAAAAAATAATGTTTGTAGTCTGCTGTTAAGTTATCACAAGCTTCGAGCAATTGGTGGTAAGCATCCCAACCCATAATTTGCCCATCCAGCTCTCCGAGATTGGTAGAGGAATGTAAATCTTGCCCGGCAAACAAACCATATCCATGCACCGCACTTTTTTGGATCCTGGTAAAGAGTAAATTATTAATGTAGAGATCGTGTGATATACCTGAGTCCATGAATAACTCCACTCAATAATTATGCAAATTCAGCCCACACAGGACAGTGATCCGAAGGTTTATCCATGCTGCGGATTTCGTAGTCTATACCCGTATCCTTGCATTTTTTTAACAAAGACTCGGTAGTCAATATGAGATCAATACGCAGGCCACGGCGTGGGTTGTCTTCAAATCCGGCGCTACGGTAATCGAACCAGCTAAACAGATTATTTTCGTCGGGATTTAAATTGCGGAAGCTGTCGTACAACCCCCAGGACAACAATCGGTTCAACCATTCGCGTTCTTCTGGAAGAAAGCTGCACTTACCGGTTTTTAACCAGCGCTTGCGATTGACTTCGCCTATGCCGATATCAATATCCTGATGTGAAATATTCATATCGCCCATCAGAATTAACTGTTGGTCTGCAGAAAATTCGCTGTTTAAAAAATTTTGCAAGTCAGCATAAAATTTTTCTTTGTTAGGAAATTTAATTGGATGGCTTCGGCTCTCGCCTTGAGGAAAATAGCCATTCAATAAAGTGACTTCACCAATTGGGGTATTAAATTGTCCACCAATAAAACGGCGCTGGGCTTCATCGGTGTCGCCGGGAAAACCTTTGATGACACGCTCGAATGGATAACGCGACATGATGGCCACACCGTAATGGGTTTTTTGTCCGAAATATTCAACTTCGTATCCCAGTGATCTAATTTCTTCCAAAGGAAAATCGTTATCGGTGACTTTGGTTTCTTGCAAACCAATAAAATCCGGTTGATGTTTTGCAATCAGGGCTTCCAATTGATGCAGGCGCGTGCGAATGGAATTGACGTTAAATGAGATTGCTTTCATTAATGTTTTGCCAAATTGGTGTTGTTTATCTGGTCAATAAAGTCAGCCAAAATATGTCCAGCTTCCATCAGGTGTGGATCCTCAGCGGGTTTAATGGTGTCATCTCTGGGTTTTGGATCTTCATTTTCAGGATCTTTCTCTGCTTTAAGTGCAGCGTAATTTTCGTAGGGTTTTTCACCTTTCGCCAAACGGCGTTGGTTTTCCATTTGCAGCGATAACTGCTCAATTTCTTCCTGCTCTTTTTTTCGTTTTGAAAGATTCAATGAAAAAACTTTTTTGTTGGCGATGGAGTCGTATAGTTGGCGTTGTTTTTCGATGAAAATAAATTCCGGATCTTTGGCCAAACGCTCCTGATGTTCAGTTTCTATTTGTGGCAGATAATCACTGATTTTAAAATAGGTTCTATGTGGAGCGGGTTTAATGGTATCCCAGGGTAAAGCATTATCGAGACTGCTTTCGCCAATTTCGCTCGAATCCAACAGGTCAGGAAGTTTAACGTCAGGTACTACCCCGCGATGTTGCGTACTTTCGCCTGAAATACGATAGAACTTGGCTTCGGTAATTTTTAAATCGCCATGGGATAAATCCATTTTGTTTTGCACAGTGCCTTTACCGAAAGTATCTTCTCCTACAATAATTCCGCGGCCATAATCCTGAATTGCACCTGCAAAAATTTCGGATGCAGAAGCGCTTAAACGATTAACCAAAACAATAATCGGGCCGCGATAAAAAGCCGGGTATTGCGCGCGTGGCTGACGGGTAATTTCAGTGCCGTGGCGAATTTGCACAACGGGGCCTGGATCAACAAATAAATCTGTCAGCATGGCGGCCTCGCTTAATGAACCACCGCCGTTATTGCGTAAATCGATGATGATGCCGTCTACCTTTGCATCCGTTAATTCTTTTAATAAGCGAAATACATCGCCAGTAGCACTTCGATAATTGGGGTTTCCTTTTTGTGCTTCTTCAAAATCCATATAAAAAGTTGGGAGATTAATTACGCCCAATTTATAGGAGTTGTTGCGTTTTGTAGAAATATCAAACACCGCTTTTTTGGCTGCCTGTTCATCCAATTTAATTTCATCACGCTTGATAACAATAGTATGCGTATCACTATCATCTGATTTTGCAGAAGCAACTTCCAATTTTACAATGGTGCCTTTTTTGCCCCGAATTAATTGCACTACTTCATCGAGCCGCCAGCCGACAACATCAACAAACTGGCCTTTTTCGCCTTGTGCAATTGCCAGTATTCTGTCGTTGGGAGCTAATACACCTTGTTTTGCAGCCGGGCTACCCGGGATAATTCTGCTGACTTTTGTGTATTCATCGTCACCGCGTAACTCGGCTCCGATGCCCTGTAATTTCAATGACATATTGATATCAAAGTTTTCGGCATTTTCCGGAG
>CAMLRJ010000335.1 GCA_946482345.1 uncultured Cellvibrio sp. | reverse complement strand
TTCCCCACTTTGAAAAAGGGGGGCTAGGGGGGATTTAAAATCTCAGAAAATTTGAACATCTTAAATCCCTCCCCCGCCTCCCTTTTTCAAAGGGAGGAGCTACAAAGCTCTATCCCAAGCAGCCTGCAAATAAGCAAATGAATCCACTGCATGAGCAGGACTGGTATCTTCCAACAAAATCGGCACTTGATGCTTACCGACTTTTATCAAACGTTTGAATACACCCGTCCAATCCATAACACCTGTTGTACCCACAGGTAAATCGCCCATTTTTACCAAACCTTTTTCACCCGGCAGCATTTTAAAATCCTTGGCATGTATTGCCAGAATGTGATCACCAAAAGCAGAAAAACAATCGTCCAAAAATACATCCATATCATCCACGCCGTTAACAGGAATTAAATTGACTGGATCAAAAATAATTCCCAACGCCGGTGAATTGAATTGTTCAATCATAATTTTGATCTGCTCTATAGTAGAAAGCGCGTGGTATTCCGCTACTGCTTCAACGCCTACACAAACACCTTTCTCTTCAGCAGCCCTTACCAATCGATTTAATGATTGCAAAGCGACACCAAAAGCAGTTTCTCTGCCCTTGGCTTTATTCAGGTAAGGGATTGGCGAACCGGTTTCCGTACCAATAATTCGACAACCCAGCGTTGCTGCTGCATCTATGTGTGCTTCAAATCGTTTCAGGGAAAATTCACGCGAATCCAGATCCGGTGTAACCATATCGATGTAACAGCCAATCACTGCAATCGAGATATCATGCCGATTAAATTCGCGACGAATTGACTGTAGCCCGGCTTCACCAAATTCACCGGGCATTAAATGATTTCCCGGCAATGCTTTTGCCAAAGCCAACTGCACTGCCTGTGCACCTGAGGATGCAATCGACATAGCCAGTTTTTCAGCAGCAAGTGTTCCAAAATCATGTGCGCGCAAGCCAAAAAACGGTTTCATGATCAATACCTGTTTATGAAATAAAATTCGGTGATGCAGTTTCTTATTATTTTTTTGATTCCAGCTTCTCTACTAATTCCAAGGGCACAGGAATTACAGTTCCGTGACGCATGCGCAGCGGAGTACCTTCATCGGGGAAATGCATTTTTGTTGATACATCTTCCCAATGAATCAAATCTTTTGAACGAATAGCACCATAATTGCGACTGGTATAAGCATCAAAATAAATCACTGCATAATCACCCAGCTGCACTGCAGTTGGCCCTTCAACCCAATAACCTTCGCGAGTAACAGGTGCTGATAGTTTTGCAAAAGGCCCGGTTAAACTGGCAGCATTGGCCAGCTGCAAATATTTTTTTGGAGGAAATCGCGTTTCATCTTTAATAATTAAATGCAGTTGATTATTAAATGTTAAAAATGTCGCATCTATAACACTGAAACCCGGATCATAAAATAATTGTGTCGGTGTGAAATCGACAAAATCACGAGTGGTAGTGTAGTAAAGGCGATGATTGTAATTGTCTTCAGAAGAAGCAGCCGTTTCAGGGAATTTATCCGGAATGGTTGACGACCAGAAAATCACAAAGTGGTTATTTTTTTTATCGTAAATAATTTCCGGCGCCCAGGCATTGCGTACCTGGGGCTCATGCAACATAACCGGAATTTCTTTTTGTTCTGACCAGTGAATAAAATTCTGAGTGGATGCATAACCAATATTGTTTTCATTCCAACCCGATGTCCACACCATATGGTAGGTACCATCAGGCCCCTGGACTACACAGGGGTCTCGCATCAATTTGGATTTGCCTATGCCGGGTCGCCAATGATTCTCGACTCGCGGTAATTTTTGCCAATCATACCCATCCCTGCTCGCCGCCAAATGCAACCCATCCTCACCATTTTTTGTAAAGTAAGTAAAAAGGTAAGCGGTGCCAGTCTTATTGCTTGCCTCGTATTTCCCTGTTGCCGTACAGCCCGACAAGATACCGAATAAATAGATCCCGCATAGAAAAGTGATACATCTCATATTGACCGCCAGAAAAATAGTCAAATTCGCTCTTTTTTAGTTATTATCAGTCATAATATGTAGATTGGCAGGACAATTCAATCATCTAAAGTCATATATTTCCTCTTGCAGGCAGATTTGAGGATAGATATTCACCCGGTATTTCCAAAGCTGTTACCTCTGTATCAGCTCATATCCAGTCATTTATTATTTGTCGTTTTTCATCGACAGCTTTTTTATTTAAAGCATCAAATTTCTTGAATGAGATTTTTGCACCAGATGCAAAATATTTTTTCACTCTCCGTTCGTATAAAAAATAATTTTTATATCTGTAATTTCTACTACAAACAGAAAAACACGCTGAGTTAGACGCCGAATAATTTACACAGCACGAGATATCAACAAGCAAAACGATAGTAATAACTTTTTAATCTTTGTTTAATTGGATTATCAGGTCTAGCATTGAGTTGAATGATTTAAGGAATAATTTAAGGAGGTGTATCATGACTCACGAAGAAATTCTTCGCCAACATTTGAAATATGAACAAGCTGAAACTGCACGTGAATTGGCTGAAATATTACGACTGGCGCAAGAAATCGGACAAAGATTATGTAATGAAACCCACGGCGAGATGTATGACGATGTACGCATGCTGTCATCCTTGCTGCATCAAACCCGCGCACAAGCAGATCTTATTGACGCTAAATTAAATTCAGCTGACCCTGTTGTTAGTCTGATTCAAAAACAGCAAAGAACTTATTAGTTATTAACTGAATATTTTTCATTGCTGTCGATTATGACTGACTTTCGATTTGATCAAGGGCTGTTGCCAGCCCTTAGCACTATCAACCATTTGCAACCAACGCAATTTTTTCATCGAGTTGTTTAACAAAACCTTGCGCTGTTTGTTGAGCAGAAAGAAAAGTGTGTAGCAGATTTATTTCCTGATCTTCCAATTGTTCGAGTTCAACGCCAAATCCATGTTGATTGGCGTGAGTCACTATAGCTTCGAGTGTGTATTTTTCTTTATATAACATTATTTCCAGACTTAATTGTTGTAGCGGCCTGGCGACCCAGTCAGACTGAATATAAAAACCAAACGCGGTAGCGTCTTTAATTCGGCCTTTTGCTATGGGATTGTGGTATTGGGATATAGTTACCGGAAGATTGGTAGCTATGCGCGGACTGCATCTGTGCTCCATAGTGAGACCCTCGGTTATAAACGATCGTACTGACCAACAAGCGCACGAATTTTTGTTGCCAAATCCGGCGCCACCATTTCCCAACTAAAAATCCACTGCCAATTTTGATCTTGTGTTCCCGGCGTATTCATTCTGTGTGTGCCATCCAATTCCAAAAAATCCTGCATTGGAATAATGCACATACGACAGGTTGATACCAGTGCAACTTCGATCAACAACCAAGGCATTGGAATCGACGAAGACAACAAATATCGATGCACAATTTCTTGCTGATAAGGCGCAAGATTTTGGTACCAACTTTTTGTTGTGTCATTATCGTGAGTTCCAGTGTAGATCACATTTTCAAAAATGTGATGTTGGGAAAGATGAGGATTTTTCGGGTTGCCATCATATGCAAATTGCAACACTAACATACCGGGTAAATTAAACTGATTTCGAAGCGCTTCTACTTCGTCAGTGATGACACCCAAATTTTCTGCGACCAGTGGTAGATTCGGCCATTCTGCAAAGCATGCACTTAACAAGGCTGCACCCGGTGCTTTAATCCACTGTCCCAATCGCGCGTCATGAGTATTACCCGGTATTGCCCAATAAGCTTCAAATCCACGGAAATGATCAATACGTAAAATATCAAAAAATTGTAACTGGGTTCGCAAACGGTTTTTCCACCAGATAAAACCGTCTTTTTGCATCTTTTCCCAGTGATAATGCGGGTTTCCCCAGTGTTGTCCTGTTTCCGAAAAATAATCAGGCGGCACACCGGCGACAGTTAAAGGGTCACTGTTTTCATCCAATAAAAATTGTGATTGATTAGCCCAGACATCAGCGCTGTCATGACCAACAAAGATAGGAATGTCGCCAAAAAAATCAATTGATTTTTCTCTGGCGTAATTATGCAAAGATTGCCATTGTAAAAAGAAAGCAAACTGCTCGAACTTATAACGGTTAATCGAATTTTCGAGATTTTTTGACCATTTTTTTAAACTGGATTTATTACGTTTTTTTAATTCTGCTGGCCAATGCGTCCATGACTGCCCGTTAAATTCTTCCCTGAGTGCAGAATACAAAATAAAATCGTCTAACCAATATGCTTGCTGATCGCAAAATTGTATTAGATTTTCTCTTAACAAACCGCCCTGCTCTGATTCGATTTTTCTATAAAAACTATTAGCGCAATCCAGGCGTAAATCAGAAGCGGAGGTGTAATCGCTTTTCAGATCATCGGGTGATATCCAATGATGTTCGATAAGCCAATCAATACTAATCAGTTCAGGATTACCTGCGTGGGTGGAAAGTGATTGATAAGGTGACATATCGGCTTGCGTGGGACCAATTGGCAACATCTGCCAAACTCGAATTCCAGCAAGTGCCATCCAATCAATAAATGCGTAAGATTCTTTGCCCAGCGTACCGAATTTTTTTGTTTTGAAACTTTGCCAATGCTCTTCACCACAGGGTAGAGATGTCGGGTGAAGTAACACCCCTGCTCTACGTTGACTCATGACATTATTCAAT
>CAMLRJ010000334.1 GCA_946482345.1 uncultured Cellvibrio sp. | reverse complement strand
ATTGCTCCTGCAATTTGTGGCAGGGGAGGGGACTAGCTTTCACTCTGTGTTAAGTAGGGAGTAAGGGTTTTATAAATGAAGGTAAAAATCATGACTAAAAAATTCAGTTTAATCATAATCAATTTTTTGCTGTTAACCGCCTGCTCACCAAAAGTCGGCAGCCCCGAATGGTGTGAACAAATTAAAGAAAAAGATAAAGGCGATCTTACGGTGAATGAAGCCAAAGACTACGCCAAACATTGTATTTTTAAATAAGATTTAAAGAGAATGAAGATGTACGATCAATACGATGGAATTATTTTTGATATGGATGGCACACTGGTAGACAGTGGAAAATTGCATGAGAAGGCTTGGACTGCAACATTGGAAAAATATCAAATTCCAATTGATTTTCCATTAATGCGCTCATTGGCTGGTGTTCCTACCAAAGGAACTATAGAAATTTTATTAAAAAAATTTGATGTCACTGTCAATGCCAGTTTGGATGAGATGAATAATTACAAGGAAAAATTTGTGCATGAACATATGCATCAATATGTGAAACCAACAGAGCTGGTTGAAATTGCCAAACACTATTATGGAAAAAAACCAATGGCTGTTGGCACAGGAGCTTATACGCAAGAAGCCAAAACTATTTTAAAACTCTGCGGTATCGATCAGATGGTTAGTGTGGTGGTGGGGGCAGATCAGGTGAAAAACCCCAAACCGGCACCGGACACTTTTTTATTGTGTGCACAATTGCTGAATCTGAATCCTGCAGGATGTGTGGTATTTGAAGATTCACCTATGGGGCTGCGCGCTGCGGCAGATGCAGGTATGGCAGGTGTTGATGTGCTTAAAGTTCACAATATAGTGAATGACTATTTTCTATCATAAACATTGTTTGATTATTTACTGATTAGTTGGCATCAGCTCGAATGCCTTCAATCATCTTGGCCAAGTCTATTATTTTTTGTTCAATAAGTTGTTGTGATGCAGAATCATTTATTTGCGGTATTGATTCATTAATAAAAGGCTTGAGTAATACTTCAAGTTCTCTCGCCATAGTGCTCAAATTTGACAATCCGAAAGTTCCACTGGTGCCTATCAAATTGTGCACATTGCGATGCAGTCGGGTGATGCACTCATGCTTCCATTCTATTTTTAAGATTGACCAATCATCTTTTATAGCATCCATCTTTTCTGGTAATTGGATGACATATTGAATCCTTAGTTTTTTAAGATGATCTTCAAAATTTGTGCTACTTGTGCTCATGATTAAAACCCGATTTTGTCATGGCCAATGGAAATTCCATGTAGGTTAAAAGGTTGTCAGTCAAGCAGCCGCCTTTGATGATAGGTTCAATATCTGCTGAAGCATGCATTTTTTGTAATATTTGTTGCAACTCTTGCCATTTCCTGTTTTGTTTTATTTGTTCAGCATGATTATTTTTTTCTATGGTATAAATTCTTATCTTACCTTTGGCTTCTTCTACAAATACTTTTATTTCACTGAAAGGAAGATTATTGTCAGCAGCAATATCCAGAAAACAGGCCATGGCTTGTTCAAGTAAATCGTCATCAATCTGGATGTGTTCATCATAAATTCTACTGACGATCAAAAATCGGGAGCCGCGTAATTCTGCTATGTGTTTGTAGTTAATGATATGAGTGTGAAATGCGTCTATAGCTTTAACAGATTTCAAATTGATGTGGTTGGGGGAATCTTTGTCGTTGAGTACAGCCTGCAATTTTTTTTGCAAATGATCATTTTCATTTTTTGCTGATTTAATAAGGTTGCCACTACTGCTGTGTTTCTGTGACTGGATATTTTTTTCCAGCATATCCAGTGCCAGGCCTATTGCATGCGCAGGAATTTGCAGTTCTTTGACAAGCTTGTTCAATTCGTTTTTATGAGTCTCATGCAGTGTTTTCTTTTCACTGACGTCCCGCATTATTCCAATAAACATGGGTTCACCGTTGCGGGTAATGCGGGATACCATCAAGTCCATAGGGAAGTGTTTGCCATTACGTCTGACAGCCGTAACCTCGCGCCCTATACCAATTATATTTTTTTTGCCGGTTTTTAAGTGATCACTGATTTTTTTATTATGGTCGGCTCGATAATATTCGGGCATTAATTCGGTTACATTTTTATCAATAATTTGATTGGCTTGATAGCCAAAAATAGTTTCCGCTGCTTTGTTAAAAGTTTTGATGATCCCGTATTTATCTATAGTGACTATGCCATCAGCTATATCATCAAGAATGGTTTGTGTTTGAATGTTGGATTCTTCCAATACCGCCAAATCCTTTTTGTGTCTGTTTTGTAATTGGATGGTATTAATAAATTGGCCAATTAAATTGGTAACCGGCAAGAAAAGATCAAGAGTCTTTTCACTGTAAGTTGCGGTTGAATTAGCCAGACATAAAATAGCGAGTAATTGGTTGCTATGGAAAATCGGAATGCCAACAAGATTGAATATTTCGGGATGCTTTTCCGGCATTCCGGTACTGCGGATGTCATGACGCGGGTTGCCGCAAAATATGGGTTTTCCTGATTGCATGATACTGCCAAAAATTCCATTCAAATTTTTGAATTCAGGCAATGGGTTGGTGATGTTTGTTTTGAAAAATTCATACGCAGGATTATTTTTGGGGAAATCCAGCGTCATCATTTTCATATAAGGTTTTTTTTCGGCGTCATATAAAACTTCAGCAATGAAACCCATTTCGCTTTTGCTGATTTGTACACTGCTACTGAGTACAGATTGCATAGCGTCGAGATAATTTTTGTCATTAATAAATTGGCTTTGTACTTTGGTTACCGTTGAATCGATTTCGCGATTCTTTTGTAGTTCGTTGCTGAGATTCAACAGTACTTCATTTTGCCGGATTTGTTTTCTTAATTCTTTTTGTGCTCTGCCACTACTGGTAATAACAAAAAAAATAAACAGTAGCGACATGGCTGACATGGCAACTGCTGTGGGGCTGTCGTCCATCACAATACGGATACTGAGTGGACACACAGCGAGTAAGGCAAAGGATACAGCCGAGATGCGATCAGATGAGAGTGAAGTTAAAGAGCCGCTGACAACACCGGCAAGTGAAAAAGCTAATAATGCCTGATAAATAGAATTGTCTTTTGCGTAAATCAATATGGCGGCGCTACCCCAGGCAATACCACCTGCAGCTGCGCCTATCCGAAACAAGAGTAACCAGAGCTGACGACTATAAAGCTGATCCACATTTAGCCAAAATTGCCAGAGTGCCAAACGTGTAATTAGTATGATCCCCAGAATTAAATTCCAATAAATAATCTCGGCCTGACCTATTACTGTCAGATGCGAAATGCTTAATATCAATGCAATAATCAGTGAAGAAATTAACGATAAAGGCAAGCCTCTATACAGAAGCTGTACCTGCTCCTGAAGATAGAGGTCTGTTGAAAAATGATCCGGCAGGTCAACCGAATCCGGTCGTTCGCTCATTGAGTATGTCCATTATCGGGTTTGTGCGAACCGGCTGCGATCACACGGCTTGATTATAGTTCAAGCTGTGTGGTGCGCTAGATTTGCTCTGCTCAGGAATAGAGACGATATTCCTCTGGTATTTGTTCTATGGAATCAATAGGTTCACGTAATTTATGCAGGATTCCATCGTGAATATCATAAATCCAGCCATGAATGGATAACTCCTGGCCTCTGGCCCAGGCGTTTTGCACAATATTGCAGCGGGTGATGTTATCAACTTGCTGAATGACATTGAGTTCGCAAAGGCGGTTTACGCGCGCATTTTCGTCAGTGATCAAATCCATTTCAACCTTGTTGTTGTAATAGACGTCACGAATATTGCGCAACCAATAATCAATCAATCCCAATTTGCGATTTTCCAGTGCAGCTTTGACTCCACCGCAACCATAATGACCGGTTACCATTACGTGTTTCACTTTTAAAAATTCAACGGCATAGTTAAGCACTGTGAGACAATTCAGGTCAGTGTGAATGACCACATTTGCAACATTACGATGCACAAATAATTCGCCGGGTGCCAAATCGACGATTTGGTTTGCAGGAACGCGGCTATCAGAGCAGCCTATCCACAAATATTCGGGTGCTTGTTGTTTGGCAAGGGAAGAAAAAAATTCGGGGTTTTGGCGTTTGATATCATTGGCCCATTTGATATTACTGGCAAATAAACTTTCTAGGTCGCTCATGAAATACTCCAGTCTTAACAAGATGCGGCAGTATAGGGTAAAGCATACAAATAACGCAAAGTTAAAATGATTAAGTTTTGACAGGGAGACGAGAAATAATCATGGATATTTTTCAAAAATCTTGCACAGGAAATTCAGTATGATGATAAAAAATTCCCGTCATCCAATGGCAATATTTTGGATGGTTATTTTAATTCTGATGCCCTTACCTGTTTTGGCCAGAACTTCCGTTCAATCCTCACCGAATAACGAAATTCAGTTTTCAGTCAGTGACGATTCTGGAATAGCCAGTTATACAGTGGCCTATCAAGGAAAAGAAGTCATTAAAAACTCTCGACTTGGATTGGAATTTAAAACATTGGATGGTTTTGTCCGCGATTTAAAAATTATCAAAGAAGAAAAATCTTCGAAGGATTCCACTTGGGAGCAGCCTTGGGGTGAACAGCGGTTGATGCGCGATCATCACAATGAACTGCTGGTGACTTTTTCAGGTATACAAAACG
>CAMLRJ010000333.1 GCA_946482345.1 uncultured Cellvibrio sp. | reverse complement strand
GGATGTACACACGAACATCACATCTGACAAATCGTAATCGACTTCCAAATAATGATCATTGAAATGGCTGTTCTGTTCCGGATCCAATACTTCCAATAAAGCCGACGCAGGATCACCTCGATTATCCATGCCCATTTTGTCGATTTCATCCAGCAAAAACAGTGGATTTTTTACACCGGCTTTTGCCATTTTCTGGATGAGTTTTCCCGGTAGTGAACCAATATAGGTTCGACGATGACCGCGTATTTCTGCTTCATCACGCACACCGCCCAACGCCATTCGAATAAATTCGCGATTGGTCGCGCGCGCGATAGATTCACCCAAAGACGTCTTACCAACACCTGGAGGTCCAACCAAACACAGTATCGGCCCTTTTACTTTTTTGACACGCTGCTGCACTGCCAGATATTCAAGAATGCGCTCTTTGACTTCTTCCAAACCAAAATGATCTTTATTCAGCACTTCTTCAGCACGTTGTAAATCATGACGTACCTTGCTGCGTTTGCTCCAAGGCACTTTGATCATCCAATCAAGATACGAACGCAACACCGATGCTTCAGCTGACATGGGCGACATCATTTTTAATTTGTTCAACTCTGCACGCGCTTTTTGCTCGGCATCTTTGGGCATTTGTGAAGACACAATTTTCCTTTCAATCTCGTCAATCTCATTGACATCCTCACCCATTTCACCCAATTCTTTTTGAATCGCTTTAATTTGTTCGTTTAGATAATATTCGCGCTGACTTTTCTCCATTTGTTTTTTAACGCGTCCACGAATTTTTTTCTCCACTTGAAATACGTCGATTTCAGTATCAATTAATTCCAGTAAATGAGTAATTCGTTTTGGAACTGACTCCATCTCAAGAACAGACTGTTTTTTGGAAAGATCCAACGACATGTGCGCGGTAATCGTATCCGCCAAACGTCCCGGATCTTCAATTCCGGATAAAGATGCAATCACTTCTGCGGGAACTTTTTTACTGAGATTGACGTACTGTTCAAATTGTTGAAGTAATGTTGTAGCAAGTGCTTCCGCTTCTCTTGTGAAAACATCAATGCTGGGAATTATTTCAACATCCGCGCTGAAAAATACACCCTGATCTTTAATGTCATTGATAATTGCGCGCTCACGCCCTTCAATTAATACTTTCACTGTACCATCAGGTAATTTCAGTAATTGCAATATGCTGGCGAGTGTACCAATGGTGTACAAGTCAGAGGCTTTGGGGTCATCCTGTTGTGGATTTTTTTGTGCAAGCAGCAATACTTGCTTATCAGTTGCCATACCGCGTTCAAGTGCTTCGATTGATTTACCGCGCCCGACAAATAAAGGGGTCACCATGTGCGGGTACACAACCAAATCGCGAAGAGGCAACAGGGGGATATCCATGAGTGTCGAATCGGTTGGAAATGTCGTAGCCATCATTCATCTCTTTTTCTATAAACTGACTTTTCTAAAACAAGATTGGGGTCTGTTTAACAAAATTACAAGTTATCCGTGAAAAAATAAAAAAGGCGCCTCATGGCGCCCTTTTTTATTTTTTCGTTCAATTAATCCTCTGCCGCCGCTTTAGCGGGTTTTTCGAGGCTTTCATAAACCAAAAGTGGTTCTGACTCGCCCTTAATAACTGATTCATCCACCACCACTTTGGCGACATGTTCTTCAGATGGAATTTTATACATAGTATCCAAAAGTACGGATTCCATTATCGACCTCAAACCACGAGCACCTGTCTTGCGAGCCAAAGCTCGCTCGGCAACAGCATCAAGTGCATCTGGACGGAAATCAATTTGTACGCCTTCCATTTCAAACAAACGCGAATACTGTTTTGTCAGTGCATTTCGAGGTTCTGTCAAAATTTGAATCAACGCGGCTTTATCCAACTCATCCAATGTGGCGATAACCGGCAGACGTCCAACAAATTCAGGAATCAATCCATAACGAACCAAATCTTCCGGTTCCAAATCATGGAGTGTCTCACCGAAATTGCGCTTCTCATCTTTACTTTTGACTTCAGCGCTAAAACCTATGCCACCTTTTTCAGATCTGTCACGAATTACTTTATCCAAACCGGCAAAAGCACCGCCACAAATAAACAGAATATTGGATGTATCAACCTGCAAAAATTCCTGCTGCGGATGCTTGCGTCCACCCTGTGGTGGAACTGACGCAATTGTACCCTCTATCAACTTCAACAGGGCCTGCTGTACACCCTCACCTGAAACATCACGAGTAATTGAAGGGTTATCTGATTTACGGGAAATCTTGTCGATCTCATCGATATAAACAATACCCTGCTGGGCTTTCTCAACATCGTAGTCACATTTCTGAAGCAATTTTTGGATAATGTTCTCAACATCCTCACCAACATAACCCGCTTCGGTCAATGTAGTTGCATCAGCGATGGTAAAGGGAACATCCAGCAGACGAGCCAGAGTTTCAGCAAGTAATGTTTTACCGCTTCCAGTTGGCCCAACCAACAGGATATTACTCTTACCCAGTTCAACCGCCTCTTTTTCTTTGCTCTGCTTGCCACCATGACGCAAACGCTTGTAGTGATTGTAAACAGCCACCGCCAGAACCTTCTTGGCCCTGCGTTGCCCGATCACATACTGGTCGAGTATGGCTGAAATTTCATGGGGCTTGGGTAACTTGTCACCGGCACCTTCAGAGGGACTTTCCTGAATTTCTTCACGAATGATGTCATTACACAAATCGACACATTCATCACAAATAAACACTGACGGACCGGCAATAAGCTTCCGCACTTCATGCTGACTTTTGCCACAAAAAGAGCAGTACAACAATTTGCCGTTTTTGTCTCCGCTATCACCACTGTGATCGCTCATTGGAACACTCCGTAACTAATTTCATACTAATTGTCGGGCTAAATTGACAATTTTCAAGCTCAAGAAGAGAAAAACTGGCGCCTTAAATAACAGGACATCCAAAATAACAGGCCGCCAGATTAACAGATACCCACAGGGGTTCAAGATTTGCTGACAGTCTGGCGCTTTTCAATTACCGCATCAACCAGGCCATAGTCTCTGGCCTGCTCAGCCGACATAAAATTATCCCGCTCGGTATCCTGGGCGATTCTTTCAACCGGTTGACCTGAGTGCTGTGCCATCAATTCATTTAATCGTGAGCGTATTTTCAGGATTTCCTGAGCCTGGATATGAATATCCGATGCCTGCCCCTGAGCGCCGCCACTAGGCTGATGAATCATAACGCGAGAGTTGGGCAGGCAAAAGCGTTTGCCTTTGGCGCCGGCATTCAACAGAAATGCTCCCATGCTACAAGCCTGACCAATACACATAGTACTGACATCCGGTTTGATAAATTGCATGGTGTCATAAATAGACATACCTGCCGTTACTGATCCACCGGGAGAATTAATGTATAGATGTATATCCTTATCAGGATTCTCGGCTTCCAGAAACAATAGTTGGGCAACTACCAGATTCGCCATGTAGTCCTCAACCTGTCCCACCAGAAAAATGACTCGCTCTTTCAACAAGCGCGAATAAATATCAAAAGAACGCTCACCGCGTGCAGTTTGTTCAATAACAATAGGAACCAATCCACTGTTAATAACGGGTGACTGGGATGGAAAATAAATTTGCGACATGAGTTGTTAATTCCTTATGCAATAACAAGAAATTGTTTATTAGCAGTTAAAACATTAAAGGTACATTACTGACAAGAGTGAGCTTAACCCCTGATGGACTGATATGCCAGCCGAAAGAAAAAAAATGCGTAGGGAATTTATGAAACAAAGCCGCAAAATAAGCATTCTGCGGCTTTTTTAAACGATTAAGATACTGCCTTAGGAACCCATGTATTACCTAACAACGGCAATAACTGATTTTCCATTTCCTGAGAATAGCTTGCGCCAACTCCAACAGGAGGACTAAAACTCGCCATAGCCGTTACCAGTTGGTTGACTTGCGAACTCAGAAGTACAGCATCCGAAACTTCGATTTTATCCAACTGATATGACGCACCAGAGTACCAATTGGTAACAGTGACATTATCGGTTGTACCGACCTGACTAATGATTAAGTTATTACCACTCCGTGTGAACCACAGGTTTTCAAGTTCAGCTGAGTTGAAGTAGACAGTATCGGTACCTGAGCTATCACTGTTGTTGATGGTGTCATTGCCAAAACCAGAACCAAATGAATAGGTATCATTACCTGTTCCTCCATTGAGTACATCATTGCCAACTCCTCCATCCAGCAAATCATTACCACTATCACCACTTAAAGTATCGTTACCCAATTCACCATACAGCCTGTCGTTACCACTACCACCAGCAATAACATCATCCCCTCCTCCTGCATAAACAATCTCTGCATCGGATGACATCGTCACTGTGTTATTAGCATCACTGAACTGGAATGGCGCAACCGCAAATAATTGCGTTGGCGTGTAACTCGTACCATCTGCAAATTCAATCTTGCTGAATTCGTATGAGCTACTGACATAAAAATCCGTCACTGTAATTTTGTCACCAACGCCATAGTTAATAATCAAACTTTTACCCGACATACTCAGTTTGATATCCGCCAAATTCACATCTTCAAATCGAATCGTATCAATACGGGTACTGCCAGAATCCAATGCACTGAGCGTGTCAACTCCAGAACCTTTGCGGAATAGATAAATATCATTACCTGTTCCTCCATTGAGTACATCATTGCCAACTCCTCCATCCAGCAA
>CAMLRJ010000332.1 GCA_946482345.1 uncultured Cellvibrio sp. | reverse complement strand
TTACTGGCAGTAAAAGCCTGAGCAATATTCGTCTTTACGAAAAATTCGGATATAAAATTGTTCGTAGACAGGTATTATCTGATAAGGTTGAACTTGTATTTATGGAAAAATTCAATCCAAATCCATTGGCTGGTTGGCATGATCTTGCTCCGGGAGCAGTTTATCGCTATATGTTTGGCAAGATATAATTCTGAATTATGTTAATTTGAGATATTTATGCAGGCTGATAATTTTGTATTGGAAGACTATTTCAAAAGAATTGGATTTAAAGGCCAATCCAAAACGGATTTGGCTACTTTAACGGCATTAATGCGCTGCCATTTATTTAGCATCCCCTTCGAAAATATCGATGTTCAGAAAAATCGTTTTGTGTCACTCAAGCCTGAAGACATAGTCAACAAAATTATTTACTCCCAGCGCGGCGGTTATTGTTACGAGGTGAATGGTATTTTTGCAATGGCATTAGCGGCCATAGGTTTCAAATATCAATTTTGCGGCGCAAGACCCATGTTTTACCCAACACTACGACCAAAAACGCATGTGGTTTTGGTTGTTGATGTAGAAAATGAAAAATTTATCTGCGATTTGGGGTTCGGCAGTTTTGGTATTCGTGCGCCTATTTCTTTGAATCAACTCAACCAAACTATTCAACAGGATTATGATCAGTTTGAGTTATCCAAATTGGATCAAGATACATATTTGATAAAAGCCAAAGTCGAAAACGAATGGAGAAATCAATTTTGTTTTGATCTCTACCCTATGCAATGGATTGATATGACGCTGCCAAATTATTTTAACTCGACGCATCCTGATACGATTTTTGTGCAGAAATTGCTGGTTGTTAAACATAACCCGGATGGGCGCAGTATTTTATTGGATAATCAGTTGAAGCGTTATGTGAAGGGTCGGGTTGAAATTTTGGAAATTAATCGTGGTGATATTCCTACGATTTTGAAAAGTGAATTCGCGATAGATTATCCTGCCTAAATTGTAGGGGCAGCCCCCTGTGGCTGCCCTAGGCGGGCACAGGGGCCCGCCCCTACGGGTACACATTTTCGGGTGCAGGCTTAAGTCCGGCCTCGGGCATAAAAAATTTCCCAACAAAAAAGCCGCCATGTTTTGCATGGCGGCTTTTTTGTTTCAGTCGAGATTGTTATGCAATCAAGATGGCAACAATTCTTTTACTGCATCGCGCTCTTCTTGCAATTCTTTCTCAGTTGCGGTCATGCGTGCGCGTGAGAAATCATTGATATTCAAGCCCTGAACAATTTCCCAATCGCCGTTTTTGCACACGCATGGGAAAGAGTAAATCAAACCTTTTTCGATGCCATAAGAACCATCGCTGTACACGCCCATGCTGACCCAATCGTTTGCTGGAGTGCCCAATGCCCAATCGCGAATGTGATTGATTGCAGCGTTAGCAGCAGACGCAGCAGATGATGCACCGCGCGCAGCAATAATTGCAGCACCACGTTGTTGAACAGTTGGGATGTAATCCGCTTCGTACCAGGCTTGATCAACCAAACTCAGTGCAGGCTTACCATTCACCAAAGTGTTGTGCAGATCAGGGTATTGCGTTGAAGAGTGGTTGCCCCAAATCAATGCCTTGGTAATGTTGTTGATGCTGGTACCGGTTTTGGTCGCCAACTGTGACAGCGCACGGTTGTGATCCAAACGAGTCATAGCAGTGAATTGACGTGGGTTGATGTTCGGTGCGTTGCGCTGAGCAATCAGCGCGTTGGTGTTGGCAGGGTTACCAACAACCAATACTTTGATGTTACGCGATGCGTAATCGTCAATCGCTTTACCTTGAACAGAGAAAATCGCGGCGTTAGCAGCCAGCAGGTCTTTACGCTCCATGCCCGGGCCACGTGGACGTGCGCCTACCAGCAGTGCGTAATCAGAATCTTTAAAGGCAACAGCAGGATCATCTGTAGTCACAATGCCAGCCAGCAAAGGGAAAGCACAGTCGTCCAATTCCATGGCGACACCTTGCAGAGCTTTAAGTGCAGGGGTGATTTCGAGTAATTGCAGAATAACGGGTTGGTCTTTGCCCAACATGTCGCCAGCGGCAATACGGAACAGAAGGGAATAGCTGATTTGACCAGCAGCGCCAGTGACGGTAACTCTAACAGGTGCTTTCACGATGGAGACTCCATTTATAGGGTATTAGTGGAAAAAACAGAATGTCGGCATTTTGTGCCTGAGACGGTCGGGCATTATAGGGGTTTGGGTGGAAAATTCATCTGGTTTGGGAATAATTTGACGGTTTTATGTCAGAGACCCATTTGTAACCCAATGCCCCCGGATGTTGAACAATCCCTAGATATTGATAGTAATTTAATCGACGATACAAATCTTGCGAGACTTCTTTTTCGTAAGTTTTATCACACTGACAATTCCAGTCTTTTAACAAAAAATAATAGTGAGTTGTTTCGATTGAGCCACCACGACGAAAACGCCACTTGCGTTTTTTAACAACATAATGATCTTGCAGCTCAGTAATAAGTACTTCTGGCTTCGCCTGTTTCCATTCAAGATTTGCATCCCTAAGCTCATGAAAGGCTGTACCGACTGAACCCAACAACCCAACTGTAAACAATTCAATTAAAACAATATGTGTACGCGATGAATTTTTTAACCAGTAGAGTGTGAATACAATTAAACCAGTAACAATTAAAAACCCACCGAGTATTGAATGAAGAATTAAAGTATTCGTATTAACGATGAATGGAAAATCTCCCAACCAGGTTCGAAACAGCTGAAATCCAGCATTAACAGCAAGACCTGTACTCAATCCCAAAACAACTAAACTCTTGTATACGAAAGGATCTTTCCAACGATGGTAGTCATCAACATTCTGATTGTTTAACTCTTTTAGGATTGCCGACAACTCTACCAATATATGGTTAGCAATTCGCTCACCAATATTGGACTCATCCACTTGATTGGTACATGAACATTCTATCCAAAGCCTGTTATCTCGACATTCAAGCCTTTGAATTCTGACTCGATCGCTCAAACCAAACTTAAAAATGGTTTTGATCGAATTTCGAATTACGTCTGATGAAACAAGCGCTTTCTTGATTAGAGGATTATCAGCAAGAATGTAAAAAGCATTGTCAAACTCGACATCCCCAGTTTGAATTTCATTTGACACTTTCAGCTTTTTAAAAAACCGATCGTACCAAACTTCAGGTTTGACAGTAAATTCAAAAGATTGTGTAGCGGTTACGCCAAATAAAAGCCCGGTTACATTTCCTTTATGTTTTTTCAGCTTGAATTCATATTTTTTTTCGCGCCTGTCAGGAGTCCAGCGAGCAGACGCGCGAGCGCTATAACTTGCAAAAATACAAATCGTTAGCGTCAAAAAACCAAACATGAACCACATGAGATCATCCTTAACCTATTTGGAATACCGCACCACCAACGCCTGATACAAATCATCTTTAAAACTTGCGTTGGTTGCATCCAGTGATTGCAGAGCATCGACCAGATGCTCGTTATCTTCGCGACCATCGAACCAGTGTTTTTTGTAACTACCGTCTTTGTAGCCGTGATCCTGGCGGAAGAAGTTCAGTACGTTTTTGCCGACATAACCGCGATAGAGTTGATCGAATGACATATTCACGCCAGCCATTAAACGGCCGAATAAATTCAGGTGAATTTGTTTATCCAACAAAGTGGCGGAAGCGAATTTTTCCAGATCAAGACGGAAATCTTTTTCGTCAGTGGCGATTTTTAATTCTTTTTGAATTTTGGCTGTTGCCTGCTCAATGGATAAGCCGGATTGCAGCAGGATACTTAAACCAAAGTGCCAGATATCAATTAATTCGAGAGCAACTTGTTCGGTATCGGGTGATTGTTTTTTCCACCACTTCCAACCGTAGTGATCCATTAATTCTGCACACTCAACCCAGATTGCACGATACCATTCGTAACCTTGGGATTTCCAATTGGCGTTGACTTTGGTGTTCATCGCGTCTTGCAGTTCGAGCATGGTTTTGATTTGTTGTGGGTTCATTTTTTTGTGGCCTTGTTAATAAATTTTAATTCAGTTTTTTTATTGAAGATCCTTACCCCCTCCTAACCTCCCCCTTGGCAGGGGGAGGGCTAGGGTGGGGTAAGGCTTGTTAACTCGGCAAATATCCTTTAGCCCTTTTAAACAACCGATAAAAATTCTCCGTCGTAATCTCGCCAAACTTTTCCAAACTCAAACCACGCAAATCCGCAATATATTGCGCGACTTCGCGAACGTATTTGGGTTCGTTGGATTTACCACGGTAAGGTGCAGGCGCGAGATAAGGTGAATCAGTTTCGATTAATAATTTATCGAGTGGCATATTGCGTACGACTTCGCGAATTTGTTCGGCGTTTTTAAAAGTGACAATACCGGAAATGCTGATGTAATAATTTAATTCCAGCGCTGCTTTTGCCATGGGCCAATCTTCGGTGAAGCAATGCAGCACGCCTGCATTTTCGCGGCAGGCGTGTTCTTTCAAAATAGCGAGCGTATCTTCTTTGGCTTCGCGAGTATGTACGACTACTGGTAATTTTTTTTCTTTCGCGACTTGAAGATGCAAAATAAAACTTTCTGTTTGTAAATCTTTGCTTTCGGTTTCGTAGTGATAGTCCAAACCGGTTTCACCAATCGCAACTACTTTTGCTTGATCTGCCCAGTTTGATAATTGTTCGTAACTCGCCCTCGCCTCTTTAACATCGCAAGGATGA
>CAMLRJ010000331.1 GCA_946482345.1 uncultured Cellvibrio sp. | reverse complement strand
ATTAGGTGGAAGTGTATCTTTTCTAAGAGACAACACTTGGGTTGTTCCTGATGGAGTAACGAAAATTACTGTTCAAGTGACTGGCGCAGGTGGTGGTGGAACTGCTTCTGGTTATAATTTCGGAGGAGGCGGTGGCGGTGGGAGTTGTTTAAAAAAAGGAGCTACAGTCCTTGCTGAAGCCGAGGGGGGACGTGGCGCCAACTACAACGAAATATCTGGAAAGCCGGGAAGTGTAACATCAACCGTTGTCTCTGTTACTCCTGGAGACACCCTCACAGTGCTTATCGGTGGTGGTGGTGGGGGCGGTGGCTACAGTACTACTGCCAATAATGGTGGCGGCGGTGGTGGTTACGGCCCTTGTGGTATTGGCGGAGCAGGAGGAAGTTCTTCATCTGCAGCTGGTGGAACCGGAGGACAAGATTACGGTGGTGGCGGTGGAGCTTCTGGTACTGTCGCAGGTGGAAATGCAGCAACATCAACTGGTGGAACTGGCGCTAACGGTGGAGTGGGCGGAACAGCAACGGCCGGAGGGGCCGCAGGTACAAATTCAGGTGGCGGCGGCGGCGCCTCTGGAGGAATAGGCGGTTTCGGTGGAGGTAGCGGAGCAGGTATACCTAATTGGACAAAAACGGCCGGTTATTATGGAACAAACTCGATGGTCTATTCAGGTCATTATATGGATGGTTCTGGAACTTATTTAACCAATTGTTCTGGTGCAATTACATTAGAACCAGGTGCTCCGGGAGTAAATGGACCTTCTTGCTATTCTTATAAGTTCAATGGAATAGGTGGGGCCGGCGGAAAAGTAGTCATCTCATGGTAATAAAATTTTTCTTCATCACTATATTTTCTCTTTCATCCGTTGAAGCTTCAAACTTCTCACAATTTTTTTCTAGCGCAAGCAGTTCTAATATTGGTGGAAGTGTAACATTTCAAAGAGACAACACATGGGTTGTACCTACTGGAGTAACAAAAATTACTGTTCAAGTAACTGGTGCGGGCGGAGGTGGAACGGGAAGGTCTACTTCTGGACTTTCAGCAGGCGGAGGCGGTGGCGGAAGTTGCTTGAAAAATGGTGCAACAGTTCTTGCTTCTGCCAACGGTGGAAGAGGAGCTGATTATACTGAAATTTACGGTCAGCCTGGAGAAGTGACAACATCAACTGTGACGGTTACACCTGGAGATACACTGAATGTTTATGTCGGTGGCGGTGGTGGCGGTTCTGGTTATTACGTTTTCACAAATAACTATCACGGAGGTGGTGGTGGCGGGTACGGGCCGTGTGGATCGGGCGGTGCTGGCGGATCAACGGCTTCAGCAGCTGGAGGTACTGGCGGCGCCAATAAAGGTGGAGGCGGTGGAGCAACAGCTTACTACAGTGGATCAGCTGCACATTTTGCGGGTGAAAACTCAACATCATCGACTGGTGGTAATGGAGCATATGGTGGGGCGGGAGGAACGGCGACAGTTGGCGGTACTACAGTAGCGTCTAGTCAAGTCGGCGGCGGCGGCGGTGCTTCTGGTGGTGCCGGCGGAGTTGGTGGTGGGAAGACAAATTATACATCAACAGCAAGAACGCCCGGTAATTTTGCTAACAATACAATTGTAGTGAGTGGGCAAATGGCCGATGGAACAACCTCTGTTGGCTGCAATGTCGCTATAAAACTCGAAGCCGGTGAAGCTGGTGGTAACGCTGGGAACTGCTACAACTATGCTTCTGGCGGAGTCGGCGGTGCCGGTGGAAAAGTCGTCATCAGTTGGTAATTTGCAAAAGAATATTACTCGACGATTTTTACTCGCGCAGACAAATACACAAACACTAAAGTCATAAACATTGAAATGTATCCAACGATATTGAAGTGTTCAATTTGTCCTGCAGGATTGTATTGAATAATAAATCCCGCCATCATACTGGCTAGACCCATCGACATTTGTTGCAAGCTCGAATTGATTCCCATGAAAGCACCACGATTAGCTTTCGTCACACTTGATGTAATGATGGCCATGACTGGAACAAATCGCCCAGAGATGAAAATAAAAAATAACGTATTGATGATGAGAACAACGGCCAGTGGAAGTTCCGTCATGTGTGTGAGAAGAAAAATGGGAATGAGTGATAGTGGGCCTAAGATGTTAACCATCTTGTGTTTGCCATAACGATCGGACAGAACTCCGATGTAGCGAGACGTAAAAAGTGTGAATAGCCCACCTGAAAAATAAATGAGTGAAAGATTTTCTTCAGCGAGCTTTACGTTTTTAACTAAAAATTGACTGATGAATGGAATCACTAAAAATCCAGAAATGATATAAGCACATGAGAGCATAAAAGCACTTCGACAATTTTTATCTTTGAAGAGGTTGAGAATTTTTTGAAGCTCTTCGCTCTTTTTGAATCGCTGCAATTTAATATGCCCTATGATCGGAGGCATTTTTATAGCAGTCACAATAATAACAAGAAAACTTAAAACAGAGATGAGCCAGAATGGAGAGTGCCAGTCGAAATGATCAGCGAGATATAAACCTAATGGTATACCAACAACTGAAGCTGTTCCAAATGCTGACATAACGATTCCTGTTGCTTTCCCACGGCGAAGTTCTGGGACAACATCCCCAATAATTGAAAATGTTAATCCAGCTAAAACACCACCAAATCCACCGGCCAGAATACGAGAGAAAATGAGCATGAAATAATTAATAGAAAGAGCACAGAAAATGTTGGCCAATAAAAAGCCAGCATAAAAACCAATCAATACTTTTTTACGGTCGTAATTATCAACGAAAAAAGAAGAAACAACACCCATGATGGCGGCAGCAAAAGCATATGAAGAAATAACATATGAGAATTGATTCGGCGTTAGTGCAAATGCGCGCACAAGTTTTGGTCCAAGCGGCATCATCACAACGAAGTCTACCATGTGAGTAAATTGAACGAAAAAAAGAACCGTGATGATGAGCTTTTCGTTAAGAGCGAGAGGTTTTAATTGATCATTTTCCATTCGGCTACCTTAGCATTTGAAGCAGGGTGACGCCAACGAGGAATTTCTAGAATTTATGGGTAACTGGGTTACCCATAAGTAATTAACGCTTAAGAAGTTGTTTGAAATCGCTCCAACGAGAAGCAAGAACAATAAGATAAAGAACGAGAACAACAATGGCCATTGGAAGTCCTGTTGGTTCAACCGCCAGGTGAATTCCCACAATGTTGACGATAATAGGCCCAAGAAAAACTAATCCAGCATTGACGAAGAATCCACTGAGTAAAGTTATTCCACCTAAAAACTGGCAAATGAAAATCAGTGGCATAAAATACTTTGCGGCCATGAAGCCGGCCATGATCGTTACCATTACTTCTGGTGGTTGTGGATTAGGAATGAAACCATTTCCTGTAAACACCATCATCAGTCCATTTAATCCGAAGATCGTGAACATTAATCCCAGTAAAATTCGTGCTGCTAAAAAAACTTTTTGCATGCTTTGCCCCTTGAAAATATTTTCGACTCTTTAAGAGTAAAGCGCATTTAAATTTTAGTAAAGAAGATGCTAGACTTTAATAAAAACTGCTTAAAGGAAAAAAATGCACAAACAAAGAGTTGAAGCTTTCAGTGATGGAGTTATTGCCATTATTATCACCATCATGGTTTTGGAACTCAAAGTTCCGCATGGAGAGTCACTTTATGATCTTCTGGCACTGCTTCCCATTTTCATTGGTTACATTTTAAGTTTCATCTACGTTGGTATTTATTGGAATAACCATCACCACATGTTTCAGGCCGTTCAAAAGGTGAATGGTAAAATCCTTTGGGCAAACACACATTTACTTTTTTGGCTCTCATTAGTGCCTTTTACGACTGGTTGGATGGGAGAACATAATATGGCCAGTGGACCTGTTCTTCTTTATGGAGTCAACTTGCTCATGTGTGCATTGGCCTACACCATTCTCACTAAATTGCTAATCTCTCACCACGGCCCTCATTCAACACTTGCTCACGCGATTGGTTCTGATAAAAAAGGATTTTTATCAATGGGGCTCTACATCGCCGCAGTCGCTATTGCTTATTGGTTTCCGGTCGTATCTTATATTTTATATGCGACAGTTGCACTCATTTGGCTCATTCCGGATACTCGAATCGAACATAAATTGGAGACAGTATGAAAAAAATTTTAATTGTTTTACTCCTCACTCTTGCGGGACAAACTTTTGCGAACGAAACTATTGCAAAAACAATTCTTAAAGAATGGAACACATTTCGTGCGCAAGTTGATGTACTTGAACCAGAAGGTGATATCGGCGGATACATGCTCTATCGCGAATATGGAGAGATGACTCTTCTTTGGAGAACATCTGCCGATCTTAACGACAATGAAGTCATTCGTTTTTTTATGCCAAGGTCAAATGGACAAAATTTTGCGGTTACTTATCACAAATCTGACATCATTGTTCCAGAGAAGTTCGTTCTACGTCGTTTTGTAGGAACTGAGCCCACTGGCTGGATCAATCATACGATTGACCTCAGCACAGGGAAATATATTGGTTCACAAGGTTCAAAACCTGAGATTACATCAGCTGAAAAGAAGATGATGAAAGAATGGGGCATTCGCGAATTTTAAAATTCTGAAGTCACTAATTTGTCAGTATTGAATCCCAATTTTTTCGCTAGCGTTTTATAGTCTTTTAATTCTTGTGGGTCTATCGCTGGAACACGCGACATGATCCACAGAGATTTTCTGTCAC
>CAMLRJ010000330.1 GCA_946482345.1 uncultured Cellvibrio sp. | reverse complement strand
TCAAGACAGAATATGAAGTAAAAGAGTTGATTCTGGTGTTGATTGGTGGTTTTGCTCTGGTGTGTGTTTTGTTATTTTCCGGCATTTTTTTCAGCTTGACTCATCAATTAAAACAATTAAGTCGTCTATTGTTGGACTCAACCCGTCTTAATTTTCCTGGCTCCACAAAAATTCCTTATCTGGGTGATGCCACTGAATTTGGTGTAATTGCCGATACTATCAATTCTTTTATGGATTTGAATAGATCACAGATGCGGTTGCAGATACGGTTGCAGAGAATTATAGAATCCATACCTAACGGCTTAATGATCATCAATCAACAGGGAGTAATTGATTTGGTGAACGATCAATTGTGTATGATTTTTGAATACGACCGCAATGAACTGTTGGGAAAAGAATTGACCTTGTTGGTACCGACTGCGCTGCAATATCCTGCATTGCAGGTATCGCATATCCAACAATCAGATGCAAAGCTGATCAATTCAAAATTCGAACTGACAGGGATAACCAAAAATGGTCGGCAGATTATTTTGGAAATGGGTGCATCTTCTATTGAATCCGAGCAGGGAATGCAGGTACTGATATCGGTGATTGATATTTCCGAAAAGAAAACGACAGAAAAAAATCTGGCAATTAGTCGTGAGAAATTTGATCTGGCCTCAAAAAAAATTCAACAGTTGGATAGTTTAAGGGCATCTATAGTGGAGTATTCGGAAGATGCGATTATCAGCAAAACACTAACGGGTCACATTACCAGCTGGAACAAAGCAGCTGAAAAAATGTTTGGCTATTCAGAGCAGGAGGTATTGGATCGAAATGTAAAGGGACTGATAGTTATTCCCAATAAATTACAGGAATACGAAGAGTTATTTCAGAGAGTTGTGAAGGGAGAGGTAATCATTAATCATCAATTAAAAGCGCTGTGCAAAGATGGGCGTCAGATTGATGTGTCGGTTTCCTTTTCACCGATAAGAGATGAGCAAGGAAATATTGTGAGCATATCCAGCATCAAACGCGATATTTCCAAAACTATTAAATCAGCTAACCAATTGTTGGCACATCAAAAAGAATTGGAGCGTAGCAATAAATCATTGGAAACATTTGCCTATGTTGCATCGCATGATTTGAAAGCACCATTACGTGGAATAAGTCAACTCACCAGTTGGTTGGAAGAGGATATTCGTGACAATAAATTTGAATCCGTTTCAGAAACTTCACAAAAGATCAAAATTAGAATAAAACGTATGGAAGCACTTCTGGATGATCTGTTAGCCTATTATCGCGTTGAAAAAATGCAAGGCTTTTATAAAAGCATGGATGTCAGGCAATCGGTCATCGATATATTTCATATGAACAACAATAAACCGGGTTTGCGTTTGGAAATTGAAAATGAGCTTCCTGTTTTTGTAACTTATGTGACGCCTATAGAACAAGTTTTCAGCAATCTGATTTCAAATGCCATTAAACATCATGATAAATCAAATGGTGTGATCAGTATTGCAGCGAAGGAGGTTAATGATGACTGGTATGAATTCAGTGTCTTTGATGATGGCCCCGGTATAGATCCGCAGTTTCATCAGCGCATTTTTAATATGTTCCAAACTTTAAGGCCCAGGGATGAAGTTGAAGGCAGTGGCATGGGTTTGGCGTTGGTTAAAAAAATTATCGAACAATATGGCGGTCAGGTGAATATTGATTCTGAATCCAGAGGATCGCGATTTTATTTCACCTGGCCAAAGTCGATAAAGAGAATAGAAACATGATAGATAACCCGCAGATTATTTCGTCTAGCTATAAACAAGTCAGCATTTTTATTATTGATGATGACGAAGTTGATGTGCAAAGTTTCAAACGTACATTTGTTAAGTTAAAAATTGCCAATCCGGTTTACCGGGCCAGGGATGGAGTTGAAGCACTGGAAATGCTTAAGATGAAAACTGTGCCGGGGCCTTATATTATTTTGCTGGATATCAACATGCCGCGCATGAATGGTCTAGAATTTCTGGGTGAGTTACGTAAAGACCCTCAGCTAACGATGGCGGTGGTATTTATTCTGACCACATCAGTAGCCGATGAAGATATATTTGAAGCTTACCGATTGCATGTTGCAGGTTATATTCCCAAGCAGGAAATGGATTCACAGTTTTTGACGGTAGTGAGTTTTCTTGATCATTACTGGCGAGTCGTAGAGCTGCCACATTCCGGATAAAAATATTGAGGTATGATGTGAAGTTGTTGCTGATTGATGATAATGAGATTGACAGAGAAACCGTCAAGCGCACATTGCGTCACCATCAAGACAATATAGAAATAAAAGAAGCATCTACCGCTATTGATGGAATAAAAAATTTTGAGTCAGATGATTTTGATATTGTACTTATGGATTACCTGCTACCTGACATGGATGGAGAAGATCTTCTCAGAAGAATAGTTCGTCATTCAGATCGCCACGCAGCGGTGATTGTTGTTACCGGTATTTACGATGATCCAAAATTTGAAGAGTTTTGTATTGAAACCGGCGCACAGGATGTTGTCATCAAATCGGATTTATCCTTCAAGCATTTATCGCGTGCCATGCACCATGCCAGAACCCGGCATTTGCTGGAGTATGAGCTGCAGGAAAGTCAAAAAAAATTAAAGCAACTAGCCGAAAGTGACAATTTAACCGGTCTTTCCAATCGATATTATTTTGATAAAAGTTTGCGTTCAGCTGTCTCGCGTGCTGAACGTTATGGAGCAAAACTTGCGCTTTTATTTATTGATCTGGATGATTTTAAAAATATTAATGATAATTTTGGACATGATGCCGGTGACGAGCTATTAAAAAATATTGCGAAAATTCTTCAGTCCATGATGCGAGCCGGTGATGATGTGTGTCGTTTGGGAGGGGATGAGTTTGCAATATTGTTACATCGGTTTGATGATACCTCCGATTTAATCCACCTTTCTGAACGTATTTTGGAAAAACTGCGATTACCCCACAAAATAAATCAAAAAGAATTGGTGGTCTCCGCCAGTATAGGCATAGCTCTGTTCCCTGATTCGGCTACCGATACCAGTGACTTGTTGAAAGCAGCTGATTTGGCCATGTATGGTGCCAAGAAAAAAGGCAAAAATAAGTGGCTGTTTTTTTCGTCTGATTTAAAAGAGTACATTCAGAACAGATTGCGAGTCGAGAATGAACTGCGTGCACTGATTCCCATGGCGCATTTTCTTTTATTTTATCAGCCGATTGTCGATGCAAAAACCTTTGCGGTGACAGGAGCAGAGAGTTTATTGCGATGGAAACATGAAATTCGTGGCGTGTTACCGCCGGATGAATTTATGGATTTAGCGAATGAAACCGGCTTGATTATTGAGATTGATAATAGAAGTCGAAGAATGGCTTTTGAACAATTGCATTATTGGTTAACCAATAATTTGGTTAAACCGGATTTCAGATTGCGAATGAACATTTGTTCGCAATTGCTTAACGATGAATCTTTACCCAGAGCTATCAGATCGGATATGAATCTGACGGGTGTGTCAGGTCGCAATCTCGGGATAGAAGTAACAGAATCGGTCATTATCGATAATATTTATTCGGCTGCGATTTTGTTGCAAGACATTCGCAGCATAGGCCTTGAAATAGCGGTTGATGATTTCGGTACTGGTTATTCGTCTATGGCCTATTTAAAACAATTGCCTGCTAACACGATTAAAATTGATAAAACCTTTGTGCAGGGCGTTCCGGAAAATTATTCAGACACCCGGATTTTAAAAGCCATGATTGGCTTGGGGAAAAGCCTGGATCTTTCAGTTGTGGTTGAGGGTATAGAAACCAAAGAGCAAGCTAAAATCTGTTCGGAATTAGGTGCAACTTTCCTGCAGGGTTATTACTTTTCCAAGGCGGTCTCGCCGGAAAACTTTGTGCGTTTTCTTTCAGAATATGATGCTGATGCCGTGCGTAATGTGATTTTTGACTGATCCATGCTGACGACAGATGACAGCCTTTGTCAGGAGATTAGGGTAGAATTAAAAATCTTTGTTTTTTCTACGCCGGGTTTTTATGTCCAAACAATTTGTTGTGAAAAGTGATTTTGCTCCAGCGGGTGATCAACCAACAGCTATTGCCAATTTGGTGCAGGGAATAGAAGATGGCCTTGCCCATCAAACCTTGTTAGGTGTCACAGGTTCCGGTAAAACTTTTACTATTGCCAATGTGATTGCCAAAGTAGAACGGCCAACCCTGATCATGGCTCATAATAAAACACTGGCGGCACAACTCTATGGTGAGTTCAAAGAATTTTTCCCCAATAACGCCGTGGAATATTTCGTATCCTATTACGATTATTATCAACCCGAAGCTTATGTGCCTTCTTCCGATACATTTATTGAAAAAGATTCGGCGGTTAATGAACACATAGAACAAATGCGTTTATCTGCAACCAAGGCGCTGCTTGAGCGCAGAGATGCCATCATTATTGCATCAGTATCGGCTATTTATGGTTTGGGTGATCCCCAGGCTTACATGCAAATGCTATTGCATTTGGTGCGTGGTGACAAAATTGATCAACGCCAGATTTTGCGTCGTTTGGCAGAATTACAATACACGCGTAACGATATGGATTTTGCACGTGCGACGTATCGTGTGCGTGGTGAGGTAATTGATATTTATCCGGCAGATTCGGATATTGAAGCGGTGCGTGTTGAATTGTTTGATGATGAAGTTGAACAAATTTCTATTTTCGATCCG
>CAMLRJ010000329.1 GCA_946482345.1 uncultured Cellvibrio sp. | reverse complement strand
AAGTTTTATCCTTGCGAATAAAATGATGTATCAATGCCGCCAACGCATGAATAACGACAATCACGATCAATACCCAGGACAAATATTTGTGAGCCAGTGACACTATATTCAGTTGCTCGTTATCCAACAAAACAAGTGATGGCACCTGAAAAAGGCCAAACACATCAATTGATTGACCTTCATAGGTACAGGTCAAATATCCCGTAATGATAATTGCGAATAACAACACATAGAGTACAAACTTGATCAGTTTAATGATCATTTTTGTTAATAACGATTGAGTCAAAGCAACCGGTGTTTTACTGGTCAAGCGCCACAACAACCTGATTGCAACCCAGGCAAATAACAAACTCCCCATTGCATAATGGAAGTGCGCAATCTTTAAAAAATTGGGCGAGGAATAACCGCCAAAATGTATCAGGTAAATACCCAATCCAAAAATCAGTAAGGTGACGACTGCCGTCACCCAATGAAACAATATGGTAAAAATTCCGTAACCTGACAAAGAATCTCTTATCATTTTTATAACCTCTGTTTAATTATTGTCGATTTATACAGCAAAGAAAAAATAGATTTCATGATGATGTATATTGCACTCTTACATTCACAACCAAACTCATTATTTTTATAATTTTTTTAAACCCGGATTCAAGCCGGATTATCTGCAACCAGAAAATAGCCAACAGACAACATAGCCGTTGCAAGCAATACTCCGCTTAACACGATTTCTTTTATATTCATCGCCAAAAAGAAAGCGGAAATTCCATGCACCAGTTGTAAAACGGGCAAGTTGGACAACACCAGAATACTAACCAACAACAAGGGTACCCAGAAAATAATTTGTTTAATCCAAGGATTAAATTCCTGTTGGCGGGGTAGTTGTGACATCAATCGTCCGGTAAATCCATCGTCATCAATATAACCACAGCCTTGTTGAAAATGTTGTTTCAACAATTGTTCAAAATTATCATCATTCATTTTAAATTCACTCATGCAAGGCACCTTGCCAGGCTGATAATGCTTGTTGCAATTTTTGCTTGCCCCTATTGATATGAGTTTTTAAAGTCCCCAAAGGCAAACTCATCACCTGCGCCGCTTCTTCATGGGAAAAACCATCCTCAAAACACAAACTGATTGCCATTTTTTGTGCTGGACTCAAAAGTTGCATCGCAGCTGCAAGATCTTTTTTAGCGTGATATTGATCAATTTCGGATGTTTCAGATTCCAATTCTTCATTGTCATCCAATTCACACCACTGAATTTTTTTACCACGCCAACGATTAGCCGCAATATTAAAAGTAATGCGATACAACCAGGTGGAAAATTTGCAATCCCCACGAAACGCAGACAAAGCTTTATAGGCTTTAATGAACGCTTCCTGAGCCAAATCATCGGCCAAGTGTATATCACCATCACTCAGGCGTCTTGCCCAGCTGCGCAATTGTGATTGATAACGCAAAACCAGCTGCGAAAACGCATACTGATCCTGGTGCGCAACCACTCGCGCAATTAAGTCCTGATCTGAAATCATCGTTGTTAGCGAATCAAACAGATTTTTTAGGTTGCGATAATTTCCATATCGCCAAGCGGGACAGACCCACAGCGACAACAATTAAACCCACTGCACCTATGTCGAAACCAAGTAACACAGTCAAAAAAATCATTAACGCCAAGCCAACCAAGGTTTCTTTAATTCCTTGGGACAAATTAGCCTGACTCTTGCCATCAAAATCTGTCAGTAATTCATCGGGCACATCGCGACCGGCATCCAGAAACTTTTGGATTAACTCCTGATGCTGTGTCCGCTTTTGTGCCAAAGCACGATAACGTGCGCTCACCAGAGCAATGATAAAAAGAAAACCGCCACCTATGACCACAATGATCGACACAATCGGGATCAGCAACATTTCATTGAATCCGGAGTTTGATGATTCCGGAGGTAATGGAGAAAAATGACCAATATGCTCCTTGATTCCGGTTTCTATCGCTTTGTCGATATTTTGCTGATCAGGATTGGAGGTTGATGTAGTGTCACTGGATTCAAGTGATTTGTGAGTCTCATGAGTCTCTACCGGAATTCCCACAATTTCTTCCGCGCGATTGGAAAAGGATAAAAGCAAAAGCATCAAGCCACACAAAATGAAGGCTAATTTTTTATGTGAATAGACAGGATATGCAGTCATAGCGTTCCTCAAACTTGTTCAGTAGTCGTTTACTCTTATTGACTGAGACCCGCAAAACAACCGACCGGATTCATCCCTGACTAATTAAATATTTTCTTGAGCCAACCCCCGGCCCCGTCTACCAACTTGCAATCGGCTGTCTGTAAAGGTTTGAATTCTTCCACAACCGGCACCCAGGTGGCGCCTTCACAATTTTCGGCGCTCAAATTACCTGTATCCCTATCCAACCAATCAAATACTACACCCGGTGGCGGTTCCTGATTCAATGAGCGCGTCGGTATTTTGCGCATAAAATCGACCCAGATTTGCAATGCACCGCTGGCGCCACTGAAAGGCGTAACGGAATTGTCATCATTCCCCATCCAGACCACTGCCAGATGTTCGCCGGAAAAACCGGCGAACCAACTATCGCGCTGATCATTGGTGGTGCCTGTTTTGCCTGCCACCCTCAAATCAGCCGGTAATTGGATTGCAGCACTTCTTCCTGTGCCCATGGTCGTGACTTGATGCAAGGCATATTGCAGTTGAAAAATACTTTCTGCCGAGAACTGCTGCTCCAATTCCAGAGGGTAGCGTTTGAGCGGTTGACCATCGGCAGTTAATACTTCACGAATTGCATGCAGCGGAACATGAACACCATCCGCCGCCAGGGTGTGATAAATGCCGGCAACTTCAAAAGGTGTCATTTCCTGCGCACCCAATAATAACGAGGGCAACTCTTTCATCTCACCCCTATAACCGGCTTTCCTGACGGTTTTTACCACTTTGGATAAACCCAAGGTCATGCCCAGGCGAGCGGTTGATTGGTTAAAAGAATTAGCCAAAGCTTCTATTAAAGGCAAATTGCCGTGACTGACTTTGTCATAATTTTGCGGTTCCCATTTTTGACCGCCGGATTGGTACTCAACAGGATCATCACTGATAGTCGTCATCAGGTTGTACATCTGCGGAATTTCCAATGCAGCCAGATATACAAAAGGTTTCATCAATGATCCCATTTGGCGTCTGGCGTCGAGCGCACGGTTATATCCTTCAAAACGCGGATTTTTATCGCCCACCAACGCAAGCACTTCACCGCTGCCAACGGATGTCACCACAATGGCGGCCTGGGTATTTTTTTCCTTGATGCGACTTTCCATTTGTTGCAAGCGAGCGACCAATGTGGCTTCGGCTTGTCGCTGCAAGGTCGGTGAAAAACTGGTGAAAATTCTCAGCCCTTCACTGCGTAAATCTTCCTCGCGATAATCCTGTTTCAACTGACGTTTAACCAAATCCATAAACGCCGGATAGGTAGTCGTACTGGCTGATGCATCTGCTACAACTCCCAGAGGTGTTGCGCGGGCAGTGTTGAATTGCTCTTCCGTAATTAATTTTTCAGCCAACATCACACTCAACACCAAATTGCGTCTTTCTTTTGCACGTTCCGGATGTCGCCATGGATTGTAATAAGACGCTCCTTTTGCAAGGCCCACCAGCAAGGCAACCTGCTGGACATTTAATTCACTGAGAGGCCGACGAAAATAATGTTGCGCCGCCAAACCGAATCCATGAATCGCACGCGGCCCACTCTGGCCTAAAAAAACTTCATTGACATAAGTTTCCAGAATTTCTGCTTTGCTGTAATGAATCTCCAGCAAAACCGCCATAATCGCTTCCGGAATTTTCCGTTGCAAAATACTTTGCTCATTGGACAGATAAAAATTTTTCACCAATTGTTGTGTGATGGTACTGCCGCCCTGACGAACACCACCATGACTCAGGTTCACCCAGGCTGCGCGCAAAATCGCCATGGGTGATACACCGTGATGCTCCAGAAAATGTTTGTCTTCAACGGCTAATAGCGTTTCACCCAGAATAGGTGGCAAGTCAGTTAATTTAACCAGCAACCTGTCTTCCTGATTGGCGGGATAAAAACCACCAATTTCCTGTGGTTCCATACGCACCAGTGGTAGATCCGCACTGGCTTGATCAACCAATGAAGCAACCTGCCCATCAGCAATAGTGACCCGAAACATTTGTGAGTTTTCAGTTTTATCCCAAAACACAAACCCACGGCTGTGCACTTGATATTCGATACTGGATGAAAATGATGAGACCCGTTTTTTGGCTTGCCCGGGTTGGCGAATGTCGCCTGATAATCCGTAGCCCAGGGCTTTTAATTCCTGCTCAAATAAAGCAGGTGTCAAACTCAGCCCCTGGTATAACTCCATAGGTTGCGCATAAACACGTGCAGGCAATGCCCATTTTTTTCCTTCAAATTTTTTTCTGACTTGTATATCCAGATATAAAGTCCAGACGGACATCACCAAAATAAAAAATAATGCAGCGTAGATTGCCCAACGCCAAAAGCGGCCCCATTTTGTTGCGACAGATTTTACGGGTTTGGATTTGGCTGAACGTTTTTTACGTCTGGTCATTTGCTACTCAACTACCTGGGTTTTTACGCGAGTGGCAGTGTAAACTGCCGGCCAATTTTTTCCTATTGAATGACTATTGGGTTTTTTGGGGTAATGCATATGAAACGTTTTCACATTTATGGCATTGGTGCTGCGCT
>CAMLRJ010000328.1 GCA_946482345.1 uncultured Cellvibrio sp. | reverse complement strand
TCAATTATTTTCCTGGTGCTGTCCATATTCCGACCTCTACTGGAACTATTTGCAGACCTTCTTGGAATATTCTACGCACCTTCTGCGCTGTTATTGGTGTTTGTTCTGGCTCATTTTTTTATTTTGATTCAATTTTCAATTGTCATCTCAAAACTTTCTGAAAGTAATAAAAACCTGACGCAAGAAATTGGTCTATTAAAAGCTAAATTAAAGAATATTCAGGAACGCAGTGAATGAACCTACGCAATATCAATATCAAACTTGTATTTACCAGCCTGGCGGCACTTCTCTTCCTGATATCCATTTATCATTATTCGCAAACACGGGTAACTTACAAAAATTTTGAGTTAACTTATCCAGGTAATCATAAGACAGCGATTCCATTTCCATTCAAAATGGGATCGAACAATTCCAACTCCTATAAAATTAATGGTGTTATTTCCAAAAATCTGGACTCAGGCGCCCTTTTCAAAATTGTACCGGACGATGAGCTGATCTCGATCAAGGTTAACGGCAAAGACGTTGACCTGAGCGCAATCCCCAAAGAAAAACTCCGCGATTACAACCACGGCTTTAATATAGATCTGAAACAATATTTAACAGCCAATACCAACAGTCTGGAAATTATTTTCTTTGATACTGGCGGCATGATGGGCATGGGGTTTGAATCACTCAGTGAAAAAAATGCCATTCATATTATTCAAGCGACATTTCTGCTACTGGTTACAGCTTTAATTTTTGCGACCCGCTTACAAACTCCGTTAAAGTTATTGTTGGTATTGGGATTGGCTATTCGGTTGTTTTACTTTGACATCACACCATCAGACACCCGCGCACATGATGAAACCGAGCACGTTGAGTTTGCACAGTACCTGTCCAAACACTGGTTGCCACCACCATTGGAAAGTGCAACCGGAGGCGCTTTTTTCCATCCTCCCTTTTATTACTACACCAGTGCAGTAGTGATAAAAATATCTGAAGCATTAGGCTTGAACGCTTTAAGTGGCTCCAGACTGCAACAAATACTTTCTCTGACCTATTCAATGGGATTTCTTTTCTTTGGGTTATTAATTCTCGAAAAACTATTGTCAGTGGACAAGCAAAAACAATCCGCCTTTAATATGAAAAATTTAAGGCGGAATGCAGACAATAACGCGCCATTTGGCAAACCCATGTTTAATGCTGCAGCCAAACCCGTTGAAACCTCTTTTCTGGATTTGAAAAAACCCTGGCTTTATTTGATCACGGCCAGCTTATTTACTTTTTGGCCGTCGAACATTATTCACTCTGTCAGAATCGGTAATGACCCTTGTCTTTATTTTTTGTTAACCGCCAGTATCTATTACATTTACTGCTGGTTTGACTCCGACAAGTTTTCGCACTTGATAGTCGGCTCAATTTTCGCTGCACTGGCAATATTAACCAAAGCAAACGCAGAAATTATGATTCCGGTCATCGGTATCATAGGCCTTTATAAAATGATCAAATCCAAAAGGTGGGCTTATTATTTTAAATCGGCCATCCTGCCCGTATTGTTGATCACTCTGGCATTGGCAATTACGGTTGGCCCTGGTTTGATGCTGAAACTGCAAGGCAAACGAGACAAACTGTTTATCGATAACATCAACAATGTCTCCTCGGCTTTGCAAGTTGGCAATAATGCTGCCAACTATTTGTGGTTTGATTTTAAAACGTTTATCAATGAACCTTTTACATCGCCATGGCAGGATGAAAAGGGACGACAATATTTTTGGAATTATTTATCAAAAACAGGGCTTTTTGGTGAATTTAATTACGATGGCAAAGTAGTCAGAAATGCAGGCACAGTGAGTAGCTTTCTATTTTTGTGTATGTTTGCATTTGTGATTCTAGGGTTATATCACTTTACCAAAAGCGATTTGAAGCGGGTTAATGTGATTGCCTTGTCGGGATTCTTTTTGCTGGCAGGCGTGACTTACATGCGAATGACTTTCCCGGTGAACATCGACTTCCGATACATTAGCCCGATCACTGTGTCATTCTGTGCAGTTTATGCTTTATGTATTCTGCGATATATGAAGATTGGCAAGGATCGTATGGCTTATATTGGTTCTATCCTTGCGATACTGTTTACGCTTTCCAATATTATTTTTACGCTCAGTATTTAACTTATCACCGGGGCCAACGAGTTGGCCCCGGTCGGTTCAACTTCAATATACCCATTTTCTAATCACGACAAAATTTACCGCAACCATCAGTGCTGTCACCATGCACTGTGCAACCAGATAAAATCTTTCAACACCATAAAAAGTAAATAATTGCATCAACCCATAAAACAGAAATGTATTCAAACTTAAACTGACAGCGACAACAGCAAAATATCTAAGCATTGATTGAATGTGGTTTTTTTGGCTCGCAAATGTTAAGTAATAATTGGCAAAATAATTAAAAATCGAGGATGCCAAATAACTCACGAAAGATGCCAACACAGGCTTCATCCATGAGGACTCTACAAATAACGCCAACAATCCCCACTGAATCAATACTGAAGCTACACCCACAACCAGATAGGTCGATATTTTCTTCATTCAATAACTATCCTGCTGAAAATATTCAGGAGCCAAATTATCAAAGCGCGTATATTTACCAATAAAAGCTGCCCGGCAAGTTCCGATTTCGCCGTTACGTTGCTTGCCTATAATCAGCTCGGCAATGCCTTTATCAGGACTATCTTCGTGGTAATACTCATCGCGATAAATAAATAGAATCACATCGGCGTCCTGCTCAATAGCACCTGATTCGCGGAGATCAGAATTCATTGGGCGCTTATTTGGCCTACTTTCAACACCACGATTTAATTGGGACAAAGCAATTACAGGACAATCATATTCTTTGGCCATTGCCTTTAAAGATCGGGATATTTCGGATATTTCCTGTGTACGCCCTTCACTGGTTCCTGCCACCTGCATCAACTGCAAATAGTCAACCATGATCAGCCCGGGATTACCATGCTCACGTGTAATTCGTTTAACACGCGCGCGCATTTCCTGCGGGTTTAACCCAGGTGTATCGTCAATAAATAATAATTTGTCTTTCATTTTGGCAACAGCCGAAGAAAGTTTTGGCCAATCTTCTTCGGTTAATTTTCCATTGCGCATTTTGGTTTGATCAATACGACCAATTGACGACATCATCCGCATAATTAATGCAGCAGATGGCATTTCCATACTGAAAACAAAAACTGGTCTGGATTGGGTAAACATGGCACTTTCAACAAAATTCAAGGCCAATGCTGTTTTACCCATTGAAGGACGTGCAGCAAGAATAATTAATTCACCCGGTTGCCAACCGGATGTACGCTGATCCAAATCAGCCAAGCCGGATGCAACACCGGTAATATCACTACCGGAACGAAATAACTCATCAATACGCTGAACTGTAGCTTTTAATAGATCATTAACACCAACCAAACCGCCCTCTTTGGGTCGATCTTCTGCAATTTCCGCCACACGTTTTTCAGCGAGATGCAACAAATCATCAGAGTCCAAACCCGCCGGGTTCATGCTGGATTTACTGATTTCTTGCGCAGCTTCAATTAGCTGACGTAATGTTGATCTTTCGCGAACAATATTGGCATAAGCAGCGATGTTGGCGGCACTGGGGGTATTGTTGGCCATATCAACCAAATAACCCAAACCTCCAACACGATCCAACTCATTATGTTTGTGCAATTCTTCTGAAAGCGTAATGACATCCAAAGGTTGCCCTGCTTCCTGCAGAGCTAACATCATACGAAAAATAACTTTGTGATCCTGACGATAAAAATCATTCTCGGTGATGATTGCCAGAGTGGAATCCAACTTGGAATTATCCAGCATTAAAGCACCCAGCACCGACTGCTCTGCCTCTATAGAGTGAGGCATGCTCGGGCCATTAGCCAGTTGATGCGCCAGGGTTTGTTCAAAAGTCATATCGGACATGCAAAAAACCAAATCTCAAATTGATAGGCAAAAAAAATCGGGCACCATGCCAACAAAATTTGTTGTCGATAGTGCCCGATTCGGTGGCAATTGTCAGCGAAAGTATTACTCGGCAACTACCACTAATTTCACAGCCTGAATCACTTCAGCGTGCAACTGGATATCAATGTCATATTGACCAATTTCACGTAATGCACCTTGAGGCAGACGCACTTCAGCTTTGGTGATTTCTACGCCGGCAGCGGATACAGCTTCAGCAATATCACGAGTACCCACTGAACCAAACAGACGCCCCTCATCACCAGCGTTAGCGGCGATAGTGACTGTCAATTCAGCCAGTTTTGCAGCACGGGATTGAGCTTCACCCAGTTTTCCAGCTGCGGCAGCTTCCAACTCGGCACGACGTGCTTCAAAATCAGCAACATTTTTTGCGGTGGCAGCAATAGCCTTACCTTGCGGCAATAAATAGTTGCGGCCATAACCTGACTTAACGGTAACCTTGTCGCCAATAGCGCCCAGCTTACCCACTTTATCGAGCAGAATAACTTCCATCTCGTTTCCCCTTATTCGTGGCTATCGGTGTAAGGAATCAAAGCCAGGTAACGAGCACGCTTGATGGCAGATGCCAATTGACGTTGGTATTTGGCTTTGGTGCCGGTGATACGGCTTGGAACGATTTTGCCAGTCTCAGTGATATAGGCTTTCAGCGTTTCGATATCTTTGTAATCAATTTGCTTGGTGCCTTCAGCGGTAAAACGGCAGAATTTGCGACGACGGAAAAAACGGGC
>CAMLRJ010000327.1 GCA_946482345.1 uncultured Cellvibrio sp. | reverse complement strand
GGGATTGAGTGTTCCATTTGAGGGTGACAAGGTCACCCTGTTCTGGTTGCCCAGTGGAATTGCTGTGGCATCCATGTATCGCTGGGGTTGGCATACACTGCCCGGTATTTTTCTCGCAGCCCTGACAATTAATATTTTGACAGGCGCCGAACTTCTTACCAATTTTCTTATTGCTTGTGGCAACAGCCTGGGCCCTGCCATTACCGTTATATTGCTCAAAAAAATTCAATGCGACATCACGCGATTAAATAAATACACCGCTATTAATACTATCTGGATTACCTCCATCGGTATGCTGATACCCGCTGTCGTCGGCGCCAGTGCGCTCGCATTGCAACATCAATTTTCGCTGGATAAAACTTTATTTGTCATTCTGATATGGTGGATGGGCGACAGCCTGGGTGTGTTTTTATGTGCACCATTATTAATTAATTTATCTGCATCATCATTCCACAGTATTTTTCAAAAACCCCGAGCAACTTTTATATTGTTGGCAACCACCATCGTGAGCGGACTCGCTTGCTTTCCGTTTAATCAATTTAATCATGGCAACTCATTACCGATTGTCTTTATTACATTTGTCTGTGTCGCATGGGCAGCACTTTCTTTTGGTTTGATTGCAGGAGCATTCAGCAGTCTTTTTTTCAGTTTCATTGCCATTTGGTCAACCACTCATCATCTGGGTCCATTTATTTTCCAGGATATTCACATGAGTTACTGGGTCATTTGGGTTTACACCATGGTCATGACCCTGCTCTGCATGATGATCACCTCGGCACACAAAGAAATCATCGATACATCACAACAATTATCGCTTGCTAATGAAAAACAAAAATTACAACTGCAAGAAATTCAGGGACTGGATGCAGCTCTGGCAGCCGCCGCAGCGGACTCAGCCAATACCGAAGATTTTTTCGCCACACTATTGAGATCCCTAAGTAAAAATACCGGCGCTGAACACGCTAAAATCAGCCTGGTTAATTACAACCTGAGCCACGCCACAACCCATACCTATTTGATTGATGACAAATTACAAACCAATTTTACTTACATGCTAAAACACACGCCTTGTGCGGATGCTCTGGAGCAGGATTTTTGTTTTATTTCTGATAAGGCACAAACTCTGTATCCAAAAGATGATTTGATAGAAGAATACAAAATACAAAGCTATGTTGGTGTTGCTATTAAAAATATTGAAGGCAAACCTATCGGAATTCTATCGGTAGCAAGCACAGGAGCCATGCTGCCAAAACCACAAACCAATTCATTAATGCGCATTTTTTCCGAACGTATTGCCGGCGAAATTCGCCGCGCGGAAGATCAGGAAAAAATATTCAATCTGGCTTTTTTTGATCCATTAACACATTTACCCAATCGTCGTTTTCTGCAAGAAAGATTGAATTTAATTGCCGCACAAAGCGAACGCAGTAACCATTACTGCGCAATTTTATTTATTGATCTGGATAATTTTAAACTGCTGAATGACTCTCGTGGGCACCATGTTGGCGACCAATTACTGGCATTGGTCGGCGAAAGAATTCATACCACCATCCGCAATACCGATATGGCGGCAAGATTGGGCGGGGATGAATTTGTAGTCGTTTTTGACAACCTGAATACCGATATGGAACTGGCGGCTATTGAAGCTAAAAAACGCGCCGAAGAATTACACTCACTGATCAGCTTGCCTTACGCACTATCCAAAACACATTACCACTGCACTATCAGCATGGGCGTTAATCTCTTCCGTGGTAATCAGGGTTCGATTGATGATCTGTTGCGACATGCAGATCTGGCCATGTATCAAGCTAAAGATAGCGGCCGAAACACCATAAGGTTTTTCGATCCACAAATGCAGGCACAAATGGAGCGCCGCGCCACAATTGAATATGATTTGCGCATCGCTTTGGACGCACAAGATCAGCTGATTCCTTATTATCAAATTCAGGTTGATCATACAGGCACTGTTATAGGAGCAGAATTATTATTGCGATGGATTCATCCGGATAAAGGGATGATTTCTCCGGGTGATTTTATTCCCGTTGCAGAACAAACCGGTTTGATTATCCCGCTGGGCCGCAAAGTGTTAAGAATGGCATGCGTACAACTTGTCAGCTGGAAAAATAAACCCGCATTTCAACACTTGAAATTGGCTGTCAATGTCAGCCCTATCCAATTCAATCAGAATGATTTTGTTCATGAAATCAATTCATTGATTGTTGAAAATGATATAGATACCCAATTACTTACTTTGGAATTAACTGAAGGATCTTTATTGCAAAATGTGGAAGCCAGCGTTGGCAAAATGCACGCAATACGATTGCAAAAAATTGGTTTCTCTATGGATGATTTCGGAATCGGTTACTCATCCCTGTCATACCTTAAAAAATTACCGCTCAATCAATTAAAAATAGATCAATCTTTCGTACGGGATATTTCAACTGATCCCAACGACAGGGTCATAGTCAAAACCATTATTGCGATGGCGCAGAATCTGGAGCTGGATGTATTGGCCGAGGGTGTAGAAACCCTGGAACAAAAAAAATATTTACTCGAAAATGGCTGCCAAAAATTTCAAGGCTATTATTTTGGCCGCCCCGTACCTATCAATCAATTTGAAGAGCAGCGATTAAAATTCCTGTAAGACTCCACAAAAGATCAGCAAAAAAAGGCGATGCATGACATAAGTGCATCGCCTTTTTAATGTACATCGCCTTTTAATGAAATCTCTGGCTTAATTTTTTGGTTTCAAGTAGCCCGTGCATGTCGAGCCAACGAACATAACTATCGAACCAACCTGTGCTGGTAGTGGTTTTGTTGTACATGCCAAAACCATGTCCACCTTGTTCAAACAAATGAAATTCCACAGGCCGCTTGGCAGTACGCCAGCTATCGATGAGTCCATATCCTGCATTACTAAAAAATGGATCATCCGCAGCCAGCGCAACAAACAAAGGAGGTGCATCGGCAGGAACATCCATTGCGAGCAATGGACCATAGATATTACCGATAAATGCTGGCTTGGCGTCTTTACCATGAAGCGTAGTGATCATGGTGAGCATCGCACCCGCCGAGAAACCAATCATACCCACACGATCTGCATCAACGCCCCACTCTTTGCCACGCTTACGCACCAATGCAAATGCGGCTTGTGCATCAGCAATCTGCGCAGCAAATTCTACTGATGGTTCCTGTTGGGACTGTGGACGTCTGCCTGCTCCAGAAAACATTTCTGCCATTGCCTTCTGAAACGCAGCCATTTCTGCGGGGGTTTGCGTCAAGCGGTACTTGAGTACAAAAGCCGCAACACCTTTGTCCGCAAGCGCTTTGGCCACATCCCAACCTTCGTTACTCATTGACAGCGTGCGAAATCCACCACCTGGAGCGACTATGACAGCAGCGCCAGTGGCTTTACCTTTCGCCGGAAGGAATGGTGTCAGGGTCGCCACTGTCACGTTGCGAGCAAAGGAGCTGCCATATTGACTGTGCCAGGATTCCTTTACAGTTGCTCCGGGCAATTCACCTGTACCCAGCTCAATCGCATTTGGCTGTGCAGGAATTGCAATAGACGTCATGGTGTCATCCAATGCAAAAGCAGGCGTAGTTAAGCAACACATCATAGATGCAAGACCCAGTGCCAATACTCGGGCAAAACGTTTGCAACAGAGGTTGCGATTGTTTTTGATCATTTTTATTGTCTCCAAAAATTGCCGATTTAATAATAAGTTTATGCTGGACAAACCTGTATGGTCAAAATGACTACAAGTTAAATCGAATCATTACACATATAAGGGACAGTATGAATACCTTTAGAAGATTAAAAGCTTAGGTGAATAGAGAAGAAAACCTTGCTATCACCGTACCAAATCACAATGGCACAGATAACAACTTCTGAAATCGTTTGACCCGCCGCATCATCAAGACACAAGGTATTTTTATGCTACGCTCTGAATATCATCTGCGGGTTTGAGCATCACCTACAGGATCTGCAATGCTGCATCTCTTACAGGATTAACCGATGAATTCCTTATCCATATTAAAGCCACTGTTGCTTATGGAAGTGATAGTAATCCTGGTTATTTGCCTGGCCATACTCTTTTGTTTTTTGATCAGGCAACGCTCCTTGTTAAAAAAAATGCGCGAGAAATTAATTGATTTGCACACTGTCCAAAATCAGGAGTCGGTGGATTCTTATTTTTCAAGATCAATAGAAGAAACCTTACAGCGATACGAAAAACATACCAACTCCAAAACCATTGTGTTCGACATCAACCGGCCCTATACAGAAAAAGCTACCGCTCTGCGTTATCTCTACCTCAATGTTGAAAAAGATGCTGAAGAAAAGAAAAAGAGCGGCAAAATTGGCTGGAATTTTTATGACGATAAATTCGAACTTATACTCGGCCTTATCAGCAACCCTGCCTCGACAGAAGTTACTGCGAGTAAAAGCCTGCAAGAGGAATTAAATGCGTACAAAGCAGAAAGCAAAGCCGTCATTACCAAATTGAAAGACATTATTGCGTCATTGCAAAATAGCATTCAGGGCGGAGCCTCATTAATTCCACCCAAAGAATACAAAGAGATTTTGGACTCCGTTATTTCCAATGAAAACCTGGACAAAATACGAATTTTATTCGATGAAATGAAAACATTTTCGGATAACTTTCAACCGAAAAATAATAATTTTATCGAAAAATCTATCAATACATTAGAGTATGAAGTCGAAAGCTCAGATCGATTCATAACC
>CAMLRJ010000326.1 GCA_946482345.1 uncultured Cellvibrio sp. | reverse complement strand
TGCTCCACCGGTAGTTGTAGGAACGCCCAATGCAGACACATTGGCAAAACCCGTCATAGTGAAATTGGGTACTTCACTGACAATTGCACTTGAAGAGGAACGGCTTGAACTTGAAGAACGACTGGATGATACAGAAGAAGAAACCGATGAACTGACAAGTGTTATTGAAGAACTTCTGCTGGAAGAAATGCTGCTGGAAATGCGACTCGAAGAAGATTGCGCAGCAGAGGTTGACGACACTATATCCGAGGTACTTGATGCAACAGCCGAAGAACTTCTACTGGAAGAACTACGGGAAATTGATGAAGAAGAACTGGCGGGTACAACTCCACAATTACTGGCTACTGCATCACCACTTACGCTCATGGAATCGATATTGGCAATTGCCTGGGAACCTGTCGCGCGAATGCGTAATTGATTAACACCTGCAACCAAATTTACGTTTTTGGTAACACTGCTCCAACTTGACAAGGATGCTGTGCGGGGAAATGACAAACTGCCGGAAGAACCATTAACAGTAAGACCGGCACTGGTTGAACCTGTATTGGCATAACGAAAACTGACTGCATAACTGCCTGCAACAGGAACGCTGATCTGATAACTGATCCCCTGCCCGCCGGAATTATTAATATCGACATAACCTGCGCCCGTGTAACCACTGTTGGCAGTAGAAATCACACCATCATAACTACAAAATCCGGGAGCATTTTCCTGGATGGTGACAGCAGCAGAAACAAAGGATGAAACGGACATGGACGCCAGCGCCAAAGTGACGGCTGACAAAATCTTTTTACACATAGTGAAACCCTCGGTAATTAGTTTTTGATTATTGGTGACCGAATTTTGAAGATTTGTTATTAAAATTTTGTGTAAAACTACCTGTTACATCACCAAAGTGTCAACCTTTGGATTGCCGCATTATTCAAACTCTGAATCAGGTCTCACTCTGAAAAAGGATTTCGATATTTCAAGTTTTCATTGAAATGTAAACGCACAGGAAAGGTTTGCTTGATAAGGCCTGTTCAACTGCTAAAGTTAAAGAAATTTCGCAATACCCGATAAGGCTTCACTGCACCATATGAATTTATCCCGGTCAGCCAAATTGCCTCTGGTATGGGGACTCACTTCCATGCTGCTGGGTATAATCCTGACGTTAATTGTGGCCGCCAGGGTTGAGCGTGAATATCAGTTGATTGCGCAGAATAATCTGGTCAGGGAAGCAGAAAGATTGGCGCATGAAACATCTAAAAGAATTAATCTCTACGAATATGGATTGCGCGGCGCCAGAGGATTTGTATTGGGTACAGCTGATCAGTTGTCCAGAAAAAATTTTCGTCTTTATGCATCAACACGCGATTATCAAAAAGAATTTTCCGGAGCAAAAGGATTCGGATTTATACGACGGGTTCCTGTATCCAGTGAAAAACTTTTTCTTGAACAAGCACGGGCTGATGATCAACCGGATTTTGCAATCCAGCAGTTAACGCCCCATCAAAATGAACGTTACATCATTCAATATATAGAACCTCAGGCACCCAACCAACTTGCCATAGGCTTGGATATCAATTCAGAAAAATTCAGACGCGATGCAGCCGAAACCGCTATCACAACGGGTCAGGTGCAAATCACAGCGCCTATTACACTGGTGCAAAACCACAATCAATCGCAGCAATCTTTTTTAATTTTATTGGCCGTTTATTCATCCTGGACTGTACCAGTTGATGAAAACGAACGCTGGCAACATGCGATTGGCTGGGTATATGCGCCGCTGTCCATGCAGGATATTCTGGACACACTGAATGTTGATAGTAATTTTTACCAGCTTGAATTAACGGATATAGGTGACTTACAAAATCCTGTTAATTTTTATAATAGCGAACCTAATAAATCCAATGCCTCTTTATACTCGCATAGTGTGACACGACTGATTTACGGGCGCACATGGCAATTTGATATCACAGCAAAACCTGCACTCTTATATGCATTGTCGCCAATTAAAATTACCGATCTCTACACTGTTGGTGGATTGATTTCATTTCTGCTTGGATTACTTGCCACTATTCTTGGCAGCAATCGGCAGGCAAAACAAAAAATTGCAGCCCAGCAATCCGCACTGGCATCAATCGTAGAAAGCACACACGACGGCATTATTGGCAAAACACTGGATGGCACTATTACTTCATGGAATAAAGGTGCGGAGGAAATTTTTGGTTACACCAGTGAAGAAGCCATAGGTAAAAAATTATTGGGATTGATCGTTCCTGAAAGTCTCTATCATGAAGAAAGGGATATCCTTTTTAAAATCAATAACGGCGAACAAATCAAACAATTTGTCACAACACGAAAGACAAGATCAGGAAAAACCATTGATGTGCTGGTTAATGTATCACCGGTATTTAGCAAAGATGGAAAAGTGGTTGCTGCATCCAAAACAGTGAGGGATATTACCGAGATAAAAACAGCCGAACGTCAGATTATGGAATTAAATTCCACGCTGGAAATTCGCGTTGATGAACGCACCAGGGAACTTGATGAAGCCAGAAGAAATTTACAAACATTGCTGGATGCAGTGCCCAGTGTTATCAGTTATTGGGATTCACATTTTTCCAATCAATTTGCAAACCATGCACATTTACACCGTTTTGGTTATTCAGTAGATGATATTAAACGCATGACTTTCGCCAATGTCATCGGCGATGAAATGCTGACCTGGTTACTGCCTTACCTCGAATTAGCTTTCACTGGCCTTCCACAGAAACTGGAATATTCGGTTATTAAAGATAATCGTGAGCATCATTTTTTAATTCAATTATTACCTGACATCAAAGATCACAAGATTCAGGGATTTTATTTTATAGAACACGATATTACAGAACAAATAGAAGGCCGTGAAAAACTGGCGAATACCTTGAGAGAGCAACAGGCTTTGCACAATACGGTAAACGCACAATTCCTGTATTCAGTCACTGATTTCAATGGAAAAATATTGGAAATTAATGATCAATTTTGTCAGGCAACCGGTTACTCGCCTGAGGATTTAATAGGCCGGGATCATCGAATTATCAACTCCGGTGTGCACTCACGGGAATTTTGGCAAAAAATGTGGATCAGTGTTAAACAGGGCATTACCTGGCGCGCAGAGGTGTGTAATAAAACCAAACAAGGTGAACTGCGTTGGTTTGACAGCGTCATAGCGCCCATGTTGGGTGCCAATGAAAAAATAGAAAAATTAATTGCGCTACGCAGCGACATCACCGAGCGAAAACGCACAGAAGAACATCGCAACCGGCTTAATCAATTAATTGAAAATATTTTATCTGCCGCAACTGAAGTATCCATTATTGCGACAGATCTGGAAGGTAATATCAGCCTGTTTAATCGCGGTGCAGAACGCATGTTGGGTTACAAGGCAACGGAAATTGTTGGCAAGGTAACACCAGCGATTTTTCATCTCGCTGAAGAAATTTCTATCCGTAGCAAAGAATTATCACAGGAATATGGCGTCGTTATTGAGGGCTTTAATGTTTTTACGCACAAAGCAAAATCAGGTCAACCTGAAACCCGTCGCTGGACATATGTTAATAAAGAAGGCTTGCCGCTTCAGGTTTCATTAACAGTGACAGGCATGTTTGATGATACAGGTCAGTTATTCGGATATTTGGGTATTGCCGTTGATATTACCGATCAGGACAAACTGGAAAATGAATTGCGAACAGAAAAGGAAAATGCGGATGCGGCCAACACCGCAAAATCCCAATTCCTGGCTAACATGAGCCACGAAATTCGCACGCCGATGAATGCTGTATTAGGCATGTTGCAATTGGTACAAAAAACATTACTCTCTGAAAAACAACAGGATTACATTGATAAAGCTGAATCAGCAGCAAAATCCCTGTTGGGAATTTTGAATGACATTCTGGATTTTTCCAAAATCGAAGCCGGAAAACTATTATTGGATCCACATCCATTTTCAATTGAAAAAATGCTGCAGGATCTGGCTGCCATTATGTCAGTCAATCACAATAATTATCATGTTGAGTTGTTATTCGATCTACCCCCCGATTTACCTAAAGAAGTGATTGGCGATAGATTACGTCTACAACAAATTCTGGTTAATCTGACAAGTAACGCATTGAAATTCACTGAAAAAGGTTATGTGAAAGTCGGCATAAAACGACAAACACAAACAACAACCGATTTATCAATCGGTATCAGTGTAACTGATACAGGTATAGGGATTAGCCCTGAACATCAACAAAAAATATTTGCCGGCTTCACTCAGGCAGAAGCCTCCACGACTCGCCGCTTCGGTGGCACAGGATTAGGATTGGTTATTTGCAAGCGCCTGACAGATATGATGGGTTCAACACTATTCATGAAAAGTGAGCCTGGAAAAGGTAGTCACTTTTGGTTTGATTTAACCTTACCGATTATCAATTCACTGCCAGAAAATAATAATGATGATGAAAAATCGCGTAAGAAATCCGACGTAATGTCAAACATGCCTTTAAAAAACATGACGATATTGGTAGTGGAAGATAATGAATTGAATCGTCAGGTTGCTTGCGAATTATTAACTCACGCAGGTGCCATAGTCGATTTGGCTGAAGGTGGAATTGAAGGCATCAATAAAATTATTCAGAAAATTGAAAAACATTCAACGCTCTATGATTTGGTTATTATGGATATTCAAATGCCGGATATCGATGGCTTCGAAGCGACTCGACGTATACGCGCTGACCAACGATTCCAAAATTTACCTATTCTGGCAATG
>CAMLRJ010000325.1 GCA_946482345.1 uncultured Cellvibrio sp. | reverse complement strand
CGTTCCCCAACACACCACCACTGCAAATTTCCAGCGTTATGCGGCCATTACTGCGTTGTGTTAATTGCTCGGCTAAATATTGTAAAGCTCTGACTGCCGGATGATCATTGCCATGCATGTCAGCAACACGTAATTCAATACGTTGCGGGCCGGATTTAAATTTAAATAACCCAATGGCCTGGGTAATTTTTTGTGATGACTGGGTAATTGAATTGATCGATTTCGCCGATGCTGCCGATGCTTTGGAATTTTGTTCGCTCATTGCCGAAATCTGTTCAACTTTTTGCAGGATTTGATTACTGGCTTGCTGCTGTAGTTTGATAGATGAAAATAATTCTTCAACATTTTGTGCAGCGATGATTGAACCTTTATTAATACGATCAATTGAATCACCTGCGTGCTGCGCATGCTCAACACCCTGATTCACTGCTGCTTCTGTTATCGACATAGCTTCAAAAGAAACACTGGCATTGTCTTGCATGCGCGTAACAATTTTGCTGATTTCCTGAGTTGATTGCGCTGACCGCTGTGCAAGATTACGCACTTCATCTGCAACCACTGCAAATCCCCTTCCCTGCTCGCCTGCTCTTGCTGCTTCTATTGCTGCATTCAGCGCGAGCAAATTGGTTTGATCCGCTATCTGGTGAATCACAATCGCCATCTTCGCAATACTATTGCTGTCATCACGCAATGCCGAAATACTTTCTGACGCTTTGCGTACAGTTGCACTGATCTCACGAATACCATTTACGGTGTTCAATATGTCCACAGTTCCGCGTTCGGCAACTTCGCGTGTTTCGCGTGTATGTTCGCGTGCATCTTCACTTTGGCGAGTAACACTGCCAATGCCGGCAACCATGTCATTTGCTGCACGATTAACATTTATTGAAGCATCACTTTGTAATTGCGAATTGCGCGCAATCGATGCAGCGGCTGTATCCACTTCTTCGATAGTGGAACCGAGGTTTTTACAAATACGTTCAATACTCTCGAGACTTTCGCATAAGCGCGAATTCAAACTGGTATAGGCTTTGAGAATTTGACCTATTTCATCATGACCGGAAGATTCAAATCTTTGGGTGAAATCCAGTTCAGCTGCTGATCTGGAAACCGCATCCCGTAAATGCGCCAAAGGCTGAACAATCGCTTTCCAAAAACTGCGAGCCACAATTACCAGTGCCAGCAATATGGCAATCCCCAGTACCAGGATCAAATTGCTGAAAAAAGACAGGGAATCATTTTCAACCGAAGAAAAACCATAGAGTGCAACCAGTAATAGACACAAGCAGCTGACTATAGAAAGTCCAATCAACACCATAGTGCGATTTGCAATATTCAATGCATGCTCTCCTAATTTCCAGTTAGTTTTTTTGAGTGTAGACCAACTATTTCTGATTTCACTTTCTACCGATCGATAAGCAACCTGCCCTCCAAACAAAACCTGATGATTACTGCGCCTAACCCGATTAATCGTTTTTGTGGCCAAGTATTCACTTTGGCTATATCAATATTGAAAAAACGCACAATTTCTAATAAGTTGCGCGCGTGAAGTTTTGTAACAAATCAATCAGTTTGTAACTTTACGTGACACAAAAACAAATATTCAGGAGCTAGAAATGGATAAATCAACCCGTCAAAAATCAATATTTCAAAAGAAACTCTTACCTTTAACTATCACCCTGCTTGCCGCTTCAGCCGTTAATGCGCAGGAAGTTGAGGAGCTGGAAGGCGAGGAAATCGTCGTTACCGGCTACCGGGTCAGTTTGGCCAAAGCGATTGATATCAAACGCAGCAACACCAATCAGGTAGATGCGATAGTTGCGGAAGACATAGGTAAATTCCCCGACGCAAACATGGCTGAATCCATGCAACGTATTGCCGGGGTTTCAATTGATCGCGAAGGTGGCGAGGGTCGTCAAATCTCTATTCGCGGCCTGGGTTCCGACTTTACCCGCGTGAGAATCAATGGTCTTGAGGCCCTTGCCACTGCCGGGCAAAGTTCTCTTGGCCCAAATCGTACGCGCGGTTTTGATTTCAATACTTTTGCTTCTGAATTATTTAGTCGGGTAGAAGTTAACAAAACCCAATCTGCCAAAATTGATGAAGGCTCGCTGGGCTCAACGGTTGATCTGCAAGGTGGCCGACCATTTGATTATGACGGCCTGCAATTGGCGGGCAGTGTTCAGGCTGGTTACAACGAATTATCGGAAAGCTCCGATCCCCGCATATCCGGACTCATCAGCAACAAATCTGAAAATGGGATGTTCGGCGGGCTGCTCTCATTTGCTTACAGTGAGCGTCATATCATGGAAGAAGGATACAACCCGGTACGTTTCGACTGGGGCAATGGCTATGGAACCAGCACCAACTCCAATACCGGTAGAGAGGTCACGCCGACTTCTAACCCTAATAACCAATTCGGGTTCTGCTCTCCTGTAGGTTATACCCCGCAAACGCCACGCGACCCACTGAGTACAGAAACCTCCACATCAACAACCAACAATGGATACGGATCATTTGGCATAGACGCCAACAACTGCGCTACCGGAGTTCCTCGTCCGGACAATACCGCAGCCAATATTGATGCATACGAAACTGCTACCAATTCCTGGCATCCCCGCTATCCCGGATGGCGCAGACAAGATCAGGAATTGACTCGCCTGGGTATTACCGGCGCGCTGCAATTTCAGCCAACCGAAACAACCTTGATTAATCTGGATCTGCTCTATTCAAAATACGAGAAAGACCAACGCGAAGATATTTTGGGCGTCAATTTACATCGAGCGGTTAACCTCGGCGGTAAAACCCAGATAGTCGTCCGTGAAGCTGAAAAAGATTCACTTAACCGCTTAACTTACGCTGTTCTTGATAACGTGGATTTTCGTACCGAGTCCAATTTCTATGAAGAAAACACGGAATTTGCACAGTACAGCTTGAGCCTTGAACAGGATCTCAGCGACTCCTTGTCTCTGAGTGCATTGATTGGTCATTCGCAATCTGAATACGCTCGCCCGATCAACTCCACTATCACTCTGGATAACACCAATCTCGATGGTTTTATTTACGACGCACGCGACAGTTTCAAAACGCCGAAGATGACCTACCCCTTCGATTTAACCGCATCGAGCAGTTGGCAATGGTTAGGATTTGGCACTGTTCCTGTTAATGCAAATGGATCAGCAAGAGGCACCAATATCAGTGAAGTGCGTTTGAGCCCGCAGTATGTTGATAACAGTTTCGATACTGTAAAAATTGATCTGTCGTGGGATTTGAATGAAACATTCAGTTTTAGTGGTGGCATCAGTTACAAAGATTACACCATGGAATCACAAGAATTCCGCCACATGAGCTACGGCATGGTGTCGCAAGCACTGCCTGCAGGAACAAGTGTTGCTGATATCAGCCAAATTCTGGATAACTTTGGCAATGGTATAAACGCAGCGCCTGATGCCTGGCTGGTGCCCGATTTTGACAAAGTGGCAAATGCTTTGGGTATTTACAGTAATTCAGATACAGGTGAAACCGGTGGTGATTACAGGCTTGCCAGCGTGGGGCATTTTGGCGCTTCACCCAATAATTTCACCGTGAATGAAGAAACTGTGGGCTTGTATCTGCAAACCGATTTCACTACGTTTTTCCTTGATCGTGAACTGCGCGGAAATTTCGGCGTTCGCTTCACCACAACCGATATTTTGTCATCCGGCTACGTCGCTTGTCCGGGACGCCCGGCAGACACGTCAACAGGTACCCCTGCCGCAGCACCGGGTGATCTGGAGTGTGCGGGAAGCAAGGCTTATATTGGCATCGCCAGCCTGACGGCGGAACCCGGAAATCGTTATTACCTCTCAGTGGATGCCAGCAACTCCTACGTGGATTCATTACCTGCACTCAACCTTGCATGGGATGTGAGCGATGACGTGGTATTGCGTTTTGGTGCCGCTATGACTATGGCCAGACCCAATCTTAATGCGCTGTCTCCTGGTGTCAGCAGTGTCCCGACCGCGTACAAAACCGATGAAGATCTTTATGCCGTCAATGTGGGCAACCCCGAGGTCGATCCCTACCGTGCCACCACTTATGACCTGGGCGCCGAATGGTATTTTGCTGAAGATTCACTTTTGTCTCTGGCTGTTTTCTACAAAGACATAGACAGTTACATCCAACGTGTACGTCAGGTACAAACCTGGAATGAGACTGGTTGGCCAGTTGAATTATTACCTGCCGGATTTGATGGTAATGAAACCTTTGCCGTTCAAAGTTATTACAACACGCCCGGTGGTCCATTGAGCGGGATGGAAATTGCTTATCAACAACCCTTCACTTTCTTACCTGGCATTTGGCAAAATTTTGGTTTTCAAGCTAACTACACGCGTGTTGAATCAGAATTGGATTATGTGGAAAGCAGCACTGTTGATAGTACAACGCGTGTGTTGACCACAACCTATATCACCAATGACTTGATTAACATGTCACCCTCAACTTACAACTTCACACTTTACTATGATGATGGCAAGTTCAGTGCACGTATCTCCAGTTCATACCGTGATAGTTACATCACCAGCGTGTTGGTTCCCCAATCAGGTTCAGCGCTTGATGGCAGTCAAATTTTTACGGCAGATGTGGAAGGTAAGTTGGCGACAACCAATTACGACTTCAATATGTCTTATCAATTTACCAAACAAATCAGTTTGACCTTTGAAGCAACCAATCTGACTGATGAATTTGATGATCAGTACGGCGACTCAACCTTGCAGTATCCAACCAAATACTCGCATGTTGGTC
>CAMLRJ010000324.1 GCA_946482345.1 uncultured Cellvibrio sp. | reverse complement strand
GTTATTCATGCGTTGGCGGCATTGATACATCATTTTATTCGCAAGGATAAAACTTTGATCAGGATGATTAAGCCGGGTATTAAATAAGGCTGCGTATCATGCGGTTTTTAAAACCACAGAATAAAAAAAGGCGGAAGAGATCCGCCAAACAGGTTAATTATTTTTAGAGTTAGATTTTTTATAAAGTGGTGTGAGCCTGAAAAAATCCCTTTGATGACGAATCATCAAAGGGAAAGGGGATCAACGGGAAATACCTAATGTTGCATAAGGGTCAATGACGCCAGCACCAGTGTTTTGCGTTAACTTCGCAGGCAGACTGGCAGCATCTTCCAATACATAGTTGTAATAAGTGTAAGGATCAAATGCGGTACCGCGTGTTTGGGCAACACCTGAATCAACAAACACATTGTAACGTTCAACTATATCGCCAGGGCCTGATTCGGCATAACCAACCAATGTCGGGAAAGGAACACCCTGGAAATAATTTCCTTCAACTACCAAATCACCTTCCTGTGTAGACGTTGCACCGTATTCTTTATTATTCAAATAATAATTGTTGTAAACATGCACTTCACCATAACGCAAACGTGGATGACGGCTTGCAGTGCCGTTAAACCAGTTGTGGTGAATAGAGACTTTTAAAAATCCTACATCAGAAGATGCGCTGTCACTGTGGCCTATCAACATGGTTTTTGCGTGGTTGAAAAATTTGTTGTAAGAAATAGTGATGTAACTGGATTGACGAGTGATATCAAACAAACCATCGTGGTTAGCTGCTTCAGGGTCGGCAACATCACCATCTGTGAAAGTACAGTGGTCTACCCATATATGATGCGAATTCTGGTTGATTTTAATCGCATCATCAGGCGCATTTTCAAAAGTAATATTACGAATAATAATATTGCTGCGTTTATACATTTCCAAGCCGCCGCCAGTCAGTTTTGCATTATTAATTCCCATGAGCGTTTTGTTGGAACGTAAAGCGGTCATGCCATTTAATTGAATAGTGCCAGACACCAAAATGATCAGCGTATCGTTTGAATCCATGTATTGTTTCAACTCGTCAAAAGTAGTGGCTGTAACAACGGCACCACCAGCGCCACCCGTTGTAGTGGCAAGGCCCAATGCATCTACTGCAGCAAAACCATCAACGCCTGTAGTGACAACAGGGGCTAATGAACTTGAACTGTTGGATGATCTGGAGCTGGATGACACAGAGGACAGGCTTGAGCTACGAGAGCTTGAACTGATAGACGAAATGCTTGAACTGCGTGAACTGGAACTGATTGAAGATGAAATGGAATTGGAACGGGAACTTGATGAACTGGAAGAGCGTGTCACGGAACTGGTAGAGCTTTGGGTGTTCGGGCGAGAGCACTCATTGACACCACCGGCAATACGGCCACCGAAAGTTGCTTCAGAGCAAACAAATGTTCCGCTCAATGTTTTGTAAAAAAATTTATCAGCGCGACCAAAAGCGACGTTTGTGGATGTTGCAACAGAACAGGTTTTACCCTCATTGCAAAGTGTAACGTAACCCGAAGGTCTGTTCGCGGCATAAAGATCAGCGGCAAAACTGCAACTGAGTAAAAACAACAATAGTGATTTTAATTTCATTCTATTCTCCCGGATGATAGGAATATCGAAATTGTGAGTGGATTAAACAGCAATGAAAATTAACCCGATGTTATTATCAGCCGATTTATGAATGATGATGCTTTTTTCGAGCAGCTATTATTTTTATCCCGAGACTTTTGATTCTGATGATTCTGATACTCAGACAAAAAACCGTTTCGGGACGTTCAAACCGGGCGGAATTGTACAGTAACAAGATTAATACCTATGTGATAAGTTATTCACTTTTAACTAAAGCCAGGTCTCATTTTTGTGATTGATAAAAATACTGAATCAGTCATTTGATTGTTTGATGATGAAATATATGACAGGCCGGTTTGATTGAATTGTTCATGGAAATAACATATGAAAATAATATTGATCGCTATCTTATGGACTTTATGTGCAGCTTGTTCTCAACAAGATAATCCAAAAAAGCAGAGCCAATGTTTACCGGTAGTTGCTGTTTACCCAACCTGGTCAGCCAATCAATTACCGCTTGAGGAAATTCCCTGGAATAAATTTACGCACATTACACTTATCTTTGTTTTACCAAATGCCGATGGCAGTTTACATACAATTGATATAGATAAGATAATTGATCCCTTGGTGAAAATGGCCCATGAAAAAAATAAAAAAGTATTTGTGTCTATTGGCGGTGCCATAGGTTATGGCGACACATTTCAAAAAATTGCTGCCGACAAAAATCTGTTAAAAATTTTTGTGAAAAATGTAAATAATTATGTGGCTGCACATAACATTGATGGCATAGACATAGATTGGGAATATTGGACGAAACAGGCCGTGCATCAACAAGGTGGGAATGATCCAATTGAAAGTCGATTGCTGGTCGATTTGCTTGCCGCCTTGCGAGCAGAATTACCTGCTGATATTCAAATGACAGCCGATATTTTTGCCGGTTATTGGTACGGCGAACAATATCTTCCTGATATTCAGCAGTATCTCGATTATGCCGTGTTGATGGCTTACGATTTTACCGGTGCCTGGGAATCATCACCTATTGCCCATCATGCAGATTATGCAACCTTCAAAAAAAGTATTGAATATGTTTTGGATCGCGGTTTTCAAAAAGATAAATTACTGGTCGGTTTTCCTGCTTATGGCATAGAGTTTGTTGATGGTAAAAATAACGCGGTCAACAAAAATCATTCCCACAAGCATATTGTTGACATGATCAAACAGAAAAATACTGATATTGAATCGGGAAAGATCGGTAATGTATTTTTCGAAACACCGGAGTTGGTCAGAAAGAAGTCCCGCTATATACTTGACCAGCAGCTTGCCGGAGTTTTCATGTTTGAATTAACGCAAGATACCCTGGATGATAAAACCAGTTTATTAAGTGCCAGCAATCAGGTCATATCACCTGACTTTTGTGAAAAATAACATGGAATCCCTATGAATAAATTATTCCTTATATTGCTTTGTGTTCTGGGTGTTGCCTGCAGTACTGCTCGGGATGTCGATAAAGATCGAAAAGAGATTAATAGTGCATTGACTTCACCGCTTAAGGATTTGAACTTGATGCGTGAAAAAATTCCCGACGTTTTATTAAAAGCAGAAGAAGCCCCATACGCTGTACCTGTTGTGTCAAGTTGCAAAGAGTTGAAACAGGAAATTCAGGCATTGGATCAGGTGTTGGCTCCTGATATTGATCGGGAAAATAAAAAAACATCTGACCCTTTGCAATTAAGCGCAGATGCCGTGGGTGATGCGTCGCTTGATGCGATTAAACGCACAACCGAAAGTGTGATCCCTTACAGATCCTGGGTCAGAAAATTAACTGGCGCCGAACGCGCATCAAAAATGGTTGCCAATGCGATCAAAGCCGGTAATTTAAGGCGCGCATTTCTGAAAGGGTTTGCAGCAAACAGTTGTAGTGAATCAATCAATTCAAACGCGCAGTGAACCGCGAAATCCACGAACGTTATAGTAAGATTGCGCACCGTTGTGATAAGTAAAAACATGATTGTAGCGACGGTCGCAAAATAGTGCGCCATCAAGTTTGCGAATCCCGGTCGGTGTTTTTATCCAGCTGGATGTTTTAAGATCAAACTCGCCTAATGTTTGTAAATGCCGATATTCTTCTTCTGTCAGTATTTCAATACCCATGGCTTTTGCCATATCCACTGCATTATTTTGCGGTTTGTGTTCTTTACGTGAATCCAGTGCTGCCTTGTCATAACAAACACTGCGGCGACCTTTGGGACTTTCTGCTGCACAATCGACAAAAATAAATTCACCTGATTTTTTGTCGAAACCCACTACATCCGGTTCGCCACCGGTTTTTTCCATTTCATCAAGTGATTTAAGTTTTTTGGGATTGGCTTCCAGTTTCGCATGTACTTTTTCCCACTCAATATCCTTGTGACGATTCATGTTTTTTTCAAAACGAGCTTGCAATAGTTGAAGTAATTCTTCGCGTTGTTTGGCATTCATGGTTAATGACCTCATTAATTTTTGAAGTTTGTACGAACCTTACATCATTTGGCAGTCCTAATCAAAATTCAGTTAAGTGACATAAAAATTGAAGTGATTCACAGTTTAATTAAGCGATTCAAGGATTAAGCCAGCGTTAAGCTTCAAAATGTTTAAGCTGCCCATGTTTCATTAATACAAGCGGAGTTAAATATATGAATAGATCAATGGTGATTGGTGTGGTGCTGGGTTTGGGTGTGGCAACTATGGGGGGTGCTATTGCCGGATATAAAGCATTTTCTGAACCCGATAGTGCGGATGTAATGAACGTTGTTGCCGTTACAAAAAAAGTAAAAATTCCACATGAAGAGTGTCACGATCAAACGGTTGTGCACCAAAAAGAAGTAAAAGATAAAAATCGAATTGCCGGTAAAGCAGTCGGTGCTGTTTTGGGTGGTGTGTTGGGTCATCAGGTTGGTGGAGGCAATGGCAAAAAAGTCGCAACAGTTGCAGGCGCTGTCGCGGGCGGCTATGCAGGTGATCGCGTGCAGGACAATATGCAAAAAAATGACACATACACAACAGTTGAAAAAGTCTGCTCAAAAACCTATGAAACAAAAGAAGAAATTGTTGGTTATGACGTAACCTATCGATTAAAAGATAAAGAAAATAAAGTAAGAATGTCTTACGATCCCGGGCAAGAGATTCCATTAAAAGATGGAAAATTAATGTTGG
>CAMLRJ010000323.1 GCA_946482345.1 uncultured Cellvibrio sp. | reverse complement strand
TATGAGCGGCGAACCTATTTTGCATACTGGCGATTGGTTTTATATGGATGAACAAGGATTTTTGTTTTTTAGAGGTCGCAGTGATGACATTATCAAATCACGTGGTGAAAAAGTCAGCCCTACTGAAATTGAACATGCCTTGACTTCACTTGAAGGTGTTAATGAAGCTGTGGTTGTTGCCCAGGATGATGAAAATCTGGGGCAGGCAATTATTGCGTTTGTTACGGTTTCAGCAACAGATTTAATCGACAGGAAAATTAAAAAATTAATGATGGATAAAGTGGAATCTTATATGGTTCCAAAAGATATTATTATTTTGCCGGAATTACCCAAAACAGCGAATGGGAAAATCGATAAATTGCAGTTGCGTGAAAAGTTGTTGAAAGGGTGATTCGAACGTTTAAAAACTGAAAATTGTAAAACCAAGGAATACATTATGAGTAATTTTTTTGTAAACGCCAGCAACGAAGAATTGATGGCTCTGGATTATGATGCGGAAATTGAAAAAATTGGTCAGGGAATTAAAAAAGCCTTGCGTCAATTGCGTAAGCGTGGCGCGGTTGTTGCCATGTCCGGTGGTATAGACAGTTCTGTTACCAGCAGTGTGGCAGCCAAAACACTGGGGAAAGATAAAGTATTTGGCTTGCTCTTACCTGAGCAGGATTCATCGTCAAAAAGTTCGTCGCTGGGGCAGACGTTAGCAGAGCATCTGGGCATAGAATTTGAGTTACATAATATAGCGCCAAGTTTGGAAGCCATTGGCTGCTATAAATGGCGTGATGCGGCGATAAAAAAATTATTTCCGGATTACGGTCCAGGTTGGAAAAATAAAATTGCAATCAGTGGTGGCACTGAAGGTTTGGTTAATAGCTTTCAGTTAATCGTGCAAAGTCCTGATGGAAAAATGCATCAATCCAGATTGGGTGTTCAGGAATATCTGCAAATTGTGGCGGCAACCAATTTCAAACAACGCACGCGTAAAATGGTCGAATATTTTCATGCGGATAGATTGAACTACGCTGTTCTGGGTACACCTAATCGTGTTGAATATGATCAGGGATTTTTTGTACGCAATGGTGACGGTGCCGCTGATATTAAACCCATTGCTCATTTGTATAAAACCCAGGTATATGCTTTGGCGCGTTATATGCAGTTACCTGATGCAATTTGCAACGTTATTCCGACGACAGATACTTATAGTTTGCCGCAAGGACAAGATGAATTTTATTACGCGCTGCCTTATCAACAAATGGATATAGCGTTGTTTTTGTTTAATCACAAACGCCCTGCGCAGGAATTGGCAGAGCGATTGGCAATATCTTTGGCGCAGGCTGAATTTGTTTACAGGGATATAGAAACCAAACGTCGTACTACAGCTCCATTACATTGGTCACCGATTTTGATCGAGAAAGTGGATGGACCTATCACAAATTACGATCATTAATTAAAAAGGCAAAATCATGTCGAAGAGCCAAATAGCGAATTGTAAAATTGCAGGTATATCAACTGTAGTACCGGAAATGCAAGTTGATAATATGGATCAGACGGATTTTCCTGCTGCAGAATTACGCAAAATTGTGCAAATGGCGGGTATCCGAAAACGATATGTTTCCGATGGCCGAATTTGCAGTAGTGATTTATGTTTGGCGGCTGCAACTAATTTGCTGAAAGAATTAAATTGGTCCGCTGATTCGATTGATGCTTTGATTTTTGTAACACAAAGCCCCGATTATTTTTTACCATCGACCAGTAGTTTACTTCATCGAGATTTGGGTTTGTCTAATCATTGCGCCACCTTTGATGTTGGTTTGGGTTGTTCCGGTTATCCCTACGGAATTTGTCTGGGTGCAATGATGGTTAATTTCGGGCATAAGCGCGTGTTGGTTTTGCATGGAGAAACACCGAGTTTATTTACTGATCCATTGGACAGAGGCACACATTTATTATTTGGTGATGCCGGATCAGCCACGGCGTTGGAATATTCCGAAAATGCAATGCCCTGGTTTTTTAATTTACAAAGTGACGGCAAAGGTTACGATCATTTAATTATTCCTGCCGGTGGATTCAGACAACCCAAAAGCGACCAACAACGGGATTATCGTTTGTATATGAATGGCACAGGGTTATTTAATTTTACCCTGGAGCGTGTGCCGCCACTGATTATGGAAACACTTGAGCAAGCAGGATTAACCACTGAGCAGGTTAATTATTTTATTTTTCATCAGTCCAATCAATTTATGATGAAACATCTTGCTAAAAAATGTTCGTTACCTGAAACAGCGACGCCCATTATTTTGGAAAATTTTGGTAATACCGGCGGTGCTTCAGTTCCTCTTACCATCACCTGTGCATTAAATACCGCTCGCGAAACCGACGTTAAATTAATGCTATTGGGTTATGGTGTGGGTTTGTCCTGGGCTTCGGCGCTGATTAATTTACCGGTTGATGCATTGTTACTGCATGGCATGATCAGCGAACCTTGTATCAGTCAAGCAACTGCTGCTGATAAATCAAATTGAATGGGATGATGCATGTTAAATACTGAAAACTTTTTTGGGCGAAAAATTTTATTGGCAGGAGCAACTTCCGGTTTGGGGCATGCTATTGCACAGGGACTGGCGCAAATGGGTGCATCCCTCATTTTAACGGGGCGCGATCAACATCGTTTAAATGAACTCAAACAAAATTTAACTGGAATGCATCAAACCATGTTGTTGGATTTGTCCGATCCACAACAAATTGAATCGCAATTAGATCAGGATTTATTAAAAGATATTTACGGTATTTGTTTTTGTGCGGGTGTTGTTGAAACGCGACCATTGAAGTTAATGAAACCGACGCAATTTTTACAACATATGCAAATCAATAGTTTTTCGGCTTTGGAATTGGCTCGATTATTAACGCAAAAACAATTTATGCCCGCAGAGGGCAGTCTGGTATTTATCACCTCTATTTATTCAACTATTGGTGCTCCTGGCCAGTCAGCTTACTGTGCCAGTAAAGGTGCGTTGGCAGCAGCCAGTCGCGCTTTGGCAGTGGAATTGGCCCCCAGAAATATACGAGTGAATTGTATTGCTCCGGGATTTGTTGCCACCGATATGACTATGCAAAAGTCGCGCTTAAGTGAATCGCAATTACAAGCCATTATTGATAAGCATCCATTGGGTGCAGGTGCTGAAGATCAGGTTGCCAGAGCAGCCGCTTTTTTATTGTCGCCAGCAAATCGTTGGATTACAGGTACAGAACTCTGTGTTGATGGCGGTTATACCGCGCAATAAACAGAAATTTTTTGAGAGGAAACGGTATGACATTAAATGAAGCACTGGAAATGATAGCCGGATTTTTTGAGGCGGACGCATCCAGTATTCGATCTGAAACTTTGCGCGAAGAAATAACCGGATGGGATTCAATGGGATTCCTGACTTTAATGGCAGAGTTTGATGACCGGTTCAGTATTATTCTCACTGCGCCCCAATTGGAAAAGATGCAAAAAGTGGATGATATTTTGCAAATTCTTCGCGATCATTCATTACTCAGCGAATAAATATGGCGAATCTCTCTTACGATAAAGTCACCCGTGTCATAGCTAAAAGTCTTAAGATGACACCCGAATCCCTTCGTGATTCTTTCGCTCCTGCAACTCTGGATGAATTGCCTTCTATTTTGCAATTTCGCCAAGAATTTTCTCATGCAAATTTGCGTTGGGACGATAAGGATTATTTAATTTGGCGTTACGATTTTTCGCCAGTAACTTCTCTTCAACAAGATAAGAGTAATCGATTGTGGCGGGTTAAAATCGATAATGAGATTATCGGAATCATCGGCCTTGATTACGCTGAATTTTTGTTTCGTGGTGAAATCAAAGCATTACACAATCCGCTAGATCTGTTAGTGCGTGCCGATATGGATGGTCTGGGTTTTGGTGTGTGGATGAGTTTGGTGTTGGAGCAGCACTATTCTTTTTTATTTGCCATGGGTGCTACCCGCCATTCCCACAGTATCGTAAAAAAATTATTTCATCCCATGCCGGATATGGGAGCATGGAAGTTATTGCTGGATACCCGACAATTTATAGCCAAAAAAATAAAAAACTCATTATTGCAATGGTTCCTGAGTAAATCGCTTAATTTATATCTAAGAATCAATTTGTTTTTTAAAAAATCAACTCATCATACTGAATGTGAAATAAAATCGTTAACAGACTTTTCACCTTTCGATAAGGATCTTCAACAATTACACACAGATTATCAAGGTCTGGATGTATTGATGCGACATCGCGATGCCCGATTTCTGAATTGGCGTTTTATCAACAATCCACGCCGTCACTATTCTGTAATGGCGGCATTTGTTGACGGCCAGCTCAAGGCTTACGCTGTGTATCATTTCAATCAAAAAAATTATCTTGAAATTGATGATTTATTTTCTGCTGCAAGCAATCAAGGATATTTAGCCAGTCTGTTATACGCATTAATTGAATTGGCTTGCGAAAAAAAATCCGTTCTTATTTCATTTGTTGCGCACGCCAATCTATGGCAATCGACCTTGAAAAAGTCAGGTTTCAAATGGCGTGACGACGGACATCTGTTCAGTGTTTTTATCAATGATTCATCACAGGATCAATTCAAAGCTATTGAACACTGGCTACTCACCAGCGCTGATACGCATTCGGAAGGGTTTTGAAGCGGTGCAGCTAGCTGCACCGCTGGTGATCTTCATTTATTGCTTTTCAAATGCGCCAAGATCCGGTGCGCTACCCAAATAAGGCAATCCGACACTGGTTCCCGCATTAATCAGTTTGCTGCCGGAATTA
>CAMLRJ010000322.1 GCA_946482345.1 uncultured Cellvibrio sp. | reverse complement strand
GAAGAAACGCATCCCGTTAGAGTGGTTCATTTGTTGGAACACACTACCGGTTGGGATGATATTCATTTGGCGGAATATGCTTATTCGGCTCCTGATTCCATGACAACCAAAGAAGGCCTTGATTATCATCCTGATTCGCGTAAATCGCGTTGGGTTCCCGGTACGCGTCATGCTTATTGCAATTCAGGTGCAGCGGTGGTGGCTTACATTGTTGAAAAAATAACAGGCAAAAAATACGAAGACTATATTGACGAAACATTTTTCAAACCACTGGATATGCCATCTACCAGTTATTTCAAAACGGATTTATACCAACAAAAAGGCGCGACACTTTATACGAATAATAAACCGGAAGATTATTGGCATATCATTTTTCGAGCAGCAGGCTCTATCAATTCATCGCCAAAAGATATGGCCAATTTTTTACAATTTTTACTCTTGCGTGGTTCAACAAGGAATCAACCATTAATTTCAGCAGCATCGATTGACCGAATGGAAACACCCGAAACAACTTTGGGAAATGCATCTGGTGTTAAAGCTGGTTATGGTCTGGCCAATTACACAACAGGTTACAACGATTTTCATATTGCATTTCATGGTCATAATGGCGGTGTATTTGGCGGTGTGACTGAACTCAGTTACAGCAATCAATTGCAAGCGGGTTATGTTGTTATGCTTAACTCAGGTAATGGAATGGCACTGGATAAAATATCCAAAACCATTCGCGGATTTTTAGCAAAAGATCACAAAGTTAATAAACCTGAATCTATTGCCTTGCCTGAAAAATTCAAAGCACTGAATGGCTACTACGCCCCGGTTAATTTCCGCAATCAAATGAGTCGTTTTATGATTGCTACGTTCGGTGTAATGAAATTTCGCACTGATGACAATCGTCTCTATCGCAGCCCTTTATTCGGTGGATGGGAAAGCAAAGATTATGCGGTGAACGACAATAATTTAATTGATGCATGGTCGGGTTTGGAGACAATTACATTGGTAAATGATCCGATTGAAGGTGATCTGGTTCAAGTGAGTACAGATTTATTCAAACCTGTACCTGCGCTTCAGGTCTTTGGTGTTATCGGTTTGTACGTTACGTTGATTCTAATCACCATCAGTAGCTTGGTGGCAGCCATGATCTGGGGTCTTAGAAGAATAGACAAGAGAATCCCTTTTGATTCCAGTGCATGGATGCGTATTTGGCCTTTGGTTGCAGGTTTATTATTTTTAGGATTTATGATCAGTATGTCACTTGGTACAGTTTCATTGCAGGCTTTTGGCAGTATTTCAATTTTATCGGTAATTGTTTTTTTGCTCAGTATTGCCTATCCGATGGTAACAGTTTTTGGTCTCTTTTTCACTTATCAATATGATTCAGTGCCAATCTGGATAGTTTTGTACTCCATTTTTTACACAGTGTTGAATCTATTGGTGGCGACGCACTTGATTTATTATGGCCTGTTCGCTCTTAAAACCTGGGCTTAATCAATGAGTGTTAATTTCTTCCCGCGTAATAAAAATTTTTGGATTTATCACGGATCAATTTTATTGATTCTGTCTCTGATACAAACTGTCATTATTTTATTGTGGCGGGAAGAAAAATTATTCAATTTTTTATGTGGACTCTTGTGGTTGCCATTATTTACTCTGGCGGTATTGATTTACCGATACCTCTATAAAACCCGTCAGTGGAACCAATTTAATACGGGAAGTAATATTTTATTGGTGGTGGGATACAGTTTGGTTGCCGGTTTGATAGTGGCACTGCTGATGCTGGGGTTGGTTACACCATTTTTCTGGGCGGATGTGGAAAAAATTCTGCTTCAGCACAATATATCGGTCACCACTATATTGTCACAGCTGGTAGTAACCAACTGGTTTCAAACTTTGTTGTTTGTGGCGAGTTGGATTTTTATTTACATCAGTATTACAACTCGCCAGCTGGTGAAGGAAACTGAGTTGACGAATTTGCGTCTGCAAAACAGTTTGAAAGAGTCGCAGCTTGCCAATCTGAACAATCAACTCAATCCTCATTTTTTATTCAATACACTCAATAACATTAAATTTATGGTTCGTCGCGATCCGGTAAAAACTGAAAAAATGATTACCGACTTATCTGACATTCTGCGGTATTCACTGGAATCGAATAAAAAAGAAAAAGTCCAGATTGGTGAAGAACTGGAAGTGTTGAATCGTTATTTGGATATAGTCAAAGTACAAATGGAAGACAGATTGCATTTTGTGATTTCAATTCCACAGGATCTTTATTACAACCTGATTCCGCCCATGATTTTGCAATTGTTGATTGAAAATGCAATCAAGCATGGCATTGATTGTTTGCGGCAGGGTGGGAAAATTGAATTGATAGCAAAAACGGTTTCTGATCAGATTGAATTTACTATTATCAATGATATTCCCAATACGCACTCTCATTCTTTAACAGGTACGGGTATTGGTTTAGCTAATATTGAGCAACGACTCAAATTACTTTATGGCAATAGGGCAGTGTTTGATGTAACAAGTTTGGATTCAATATTTTGCGTAAGCTTAACTCTTCCTCGGGAATTATCGTAATGAAAGCGGTGGTAGTAGAAGATTCGCGTATCGCTCGTGAAGGTTTGGTCGAGATGTTGAAATCATTCGCGGAAATAGACGTAATCGGTGAGGCAGAACATCCCGTACCCGCATTGGAACTTATTCACGAAAAACGGCCTGATGTTATTTTTTTGGATATACACATGCCGGGTGCAACCGGATTTGAGCTGCTGGAAAAATTGGATTACGTACCGCGTATTATTTTCACTACCGCCTATTCGGAATACGCAATTAAATCGTTTGACTACCACACAGTGGATTACCTGTTGAAACCAATCAGTCAGGAGCGCTTGGCAATTGCTATTGCCAAATTAACCATTGCTGCTGAAGAGACATCGATAGCATTCAAACCCAAGTTAGAAATGAATCATAAAATATTTATAAAAGATGACGATAAATGTCATCTGGTTAGTCTGAACTCGGTTCTTTATTTTGAAAGTTGTAAAAATCATGTGCGGGTATTCTTTGATAATACCTCGGCCTTTGTTAGAAAATCGCTCACACAAATAGAAGAGCGATTGCCCTCCGCTTTTTTCTTTCGCGCGAACCGTCAATATATTGTGAATCTGCAAGCGATACGTCGCATAGAAGAAGATGTAGGTGATGGCTATATGATCACCATGAACGACAGCAAAACTATTGAAATATCCCGCCGACAGGTTCTGGATCTAAAAGAGTTGTTGAGTCTTTAAATTATTTGAGTTTTTAAATTATTTGAGAGTTTTGCGCGAATCAAAATTAATTGTCATTCCTGCGAAGGCAGAAATCCAGCGGTTAAAAAATTCAATGAAATCAATAGCTGGATCCCTGCCTCGGCAATTGCTCCTGCATTACTCTACTACATCACATCCATGTGATTATTCGCAGGGATGACGAAGTGAAATTAAACAAAAAAAGGCCAACTTCATTCGAAGTTGGCCTTTTTAAATCAAACAATAGTTGATATTAGAACAAGTAAGGAGCAAGCCAGTTCATTTGTGGTTTGTCTACGCCATTAGCGGGTTCCAGAGAGTAGAAATAATCTGCCCACCAAGGGCCTGCAGCCCACCAGGTCCATCCGATCCAGACATTGTTATTGTTTTGCATATACTGCAGCATATTTTGCACTGCGGCCTGACAAGTCGGATTGTTGCCTCCGGCAAATTCTCCCAAAAATGCACGTTTGCCGTGAGTGTTTAACCAGGCAGTCACTTCCGTCAAGCGTTCAACACCGATTGACGCACTCACACAATTAGCGCTCACACCTGATGAATCAGCATCCAGATATTGGTGTATTTCAATCGCATAGTTATTGCCTGAATCCACAATGTTTTGCATCACAACCGCGTTGGCTGTGCCGTACCAATTTTGGTTCCAGGAGTGTCCACCGGTCCATGCATTGCCCGGCACTAGAATCAGGTTGGTTGCACCCGCAGCACGAATGGCGGCAATACCTGCATTGGCCGCGCTCAACCATTGCTCGGTTTGCATGGTGTGTGGTTCGTTCATGAGTGCAAATATGATGCGGTTGTTGGATTTGTAGCGGTTAGCCAGACGACTCCAGAAATCGGCGAAGTGTGCATTGGTAACTGTTCCACTACCGATGATATTGCCGTTGTAACGAGCATAGTTATGAGGATCCAGAACCACATACACGCCACTGGCAGTTGCCGCATTTACAAATGTGTCCAGACGAGACAACTCGGTTGTATCAAATGCACCGCCCAGAGTACGTTGCAAACGCTCCCAACGGAACGGCAAACGAACGGTACTCATATTTTTACTTTTGAAGTAATCGACTTCGGATTGATCCGGGTAGATGTAATCGGTCAGATAAGTACCCGGCAAATTCATTTCACCAAATTCCGCTCCCGCTAAAGTGACGCCACGGAAAATCAAGCCAAAGGGGGTAGAGCTGGCTGAAGATGAGCTACTGGATGATCTTGAGCTGGAGCTTGAACGTGACGAGCTTGAGATAGAGCTTGAACGTGATGAGCTGGAAATCGAGCTTGAGCGGCTTGAGCTGGAAATCGAGCTTGAGCGGCTTGAGCTGGAAAGAGAACTCGAACGGCTTGAGCTTGAAATCGAGCTGGAACGTGATGAACTTGAAATCGAGCTCGAACGACTTGAGCTGGAATAGGAGCTGGGGCGTGATGAGGCTGGTCCTGATGAGCTTGAACTTGAACGGGAAGATGAACTCACCGCAGAAGAACCACCACCGTTACAAGCAGCACCGGTTACAGCAGGTCTTTCGGCAGCTGCTGTGTTGTTCTT
>CAMLRJ010000321.1 GCA_946482345.1 uncultured Cellvibrio sp. | reverse complement strand
ATTCAATCGTCCTCAATTGTTGGCGTGGTGAAAAATTAATGCGCAATACTCTGTTCCCCTATTGCGCAATAATCAGGGGGTCAAAAAATAATTGGCGGGTATTATGTGGCTCACAAAAAATATTGTGGTCAGGTTCGTGTTCAACGGCAAAATGACCTGTCAGACGGTTTTACAGACAAATTTAACGGCAATCGAAGATGAGCAAATGATTGGATGCATCAGCAAGAAGTGGAAAACATGAAATCTCATAATGAAAAAACCTTCTCCCGACGAATGAGAGAAGGTTTTGGATGGAAAGTCATTCAGAAGATAAAAAGAAAAACTAGCGAACCAGAATATTTTTATCTTTACCCTGATTTTTTTCCCAACGCACGTTGGAAAAAACCAGATCCAATTTATGGCTGGATACCAAAGCAAAAGGCTCTATTACCAACGCAAATAATTCAGGAGGTAATCTGTGTAAACCAAAATTGGTTAACACTTCAGGGAATAAATTCAGGCTGATGGAAATTGTTTTCCAACCTGTTCCCGCTATGGTTTTAAACTGACTGGTGATATCAACTTCGGTGTTGCAAGAGGGGCCGCAACCTATGCGGACCAATACCTGACCTTCAGGTGCATGATTAACCTTAACATCAAATACCAATGCAGAATCGGACTCAAAATAATCGCTTAAAACTTGTCGATTATGTGTTGAGAGTGCAACGATTCCGAGCCCTTCCCCATTCCATTGCACTCGCCTTGCATCTTCCTGCACATCGCGATCTATAACATTGACACTTAATGAAGACACTGTAACCTGATTGTCATTCATCACCCCACGATCATTATTTTTACCTTCCAGCAAAATAAAATAAGGCGCTACCGGGCGACGATTAAATACTTCCAACACATCGGAACAAATCACTTCGGACAAACCTTCTTCACTCAAATTATCATCGAGAGAATTTTCCTGACCGTAAGCCATGCCATAGCCGTAAGCAAAAAGTGGATCATAATGTTCATCGCCAATATTTAATGGGCCATGATCCGGTGTTTTCGGCCATGAAAAACTTAAACGACCTTTTACTGGATGAGCGATCTCACCTGATGCTGTTTTGAATAATACGTCGGCAATTCCGCCACCTTCAGTACCGGGTTGCCAGATCACCACAAACGCATCGGATGCATTCAATTCACGGTTAATCCACATGGGACGACCGGTTACGAATAATGCGACTACAGGAATGTTTTGGGATTTGAATTTTTTCAGCAAATCAATATCGCGTGTATCACCGGCTTTTAATAATTGATGTTGCACATCGCCTTGCATTTCAGCGTAAGGATCTTCACCAAACACGACGATTGCTACATCCGGTTTTTGTTGGAATTCACCTTCAGGACTCAACACCGCTTTTCCACCGGCAGATTTCACTGCAGATTCAATTCCCATCCAGATAGTGGTGGCACCGGGGAAATCCGCCATGGTATTGCCAGTGCCCTGCCAGTTAACTGACCAGCCACCGGTTTGCTTGCTGATATTGTCCGCACCATCACCTGCAACCAATACATTCAGTTTTGGCGATAAAGGTAATAATTGATTTTTATTTTTCAGCAGCACTAATGATTCGCGCACGATTTGTCTCGCGACTGCACGATGTGCAGGTGCACCTAACAAATCATCACGACCGGAAAGCGGGCGTGATGATGGCAAACCTTTGTTCCATAAATTTGCACGCAATTTCACGCGGAGAATTCGACGCACTGCGTCATCACAACGCGCTTGAGAAATCACGCCGGATTTAATTTGTGCAACCGTATTGTGATACAACTCTTTCCAGTCTGGATCGGGCACCATAAAAATATCCAAACCGGCATTAATCGCCTGCGGACAATTTAATACTGTGGCACCTGCAACAAAACCGTGACCATTCCAATCACCGACAACCAATCCATCGAAGCCCAATTTTTCTTTCAGCACATCGGTCAATAAATATTGGTGCCCATGCATATGAATACCATGCCAGGAATTAAAAGAAGCCATCACCGCTTGCACGCCAGCTTCAATTGCACTGATATAACCTGCCGCATGAATGCGATACAGCTCTTCTTCATCAGATAAACAATTGCCGCGATCTATACCATTTTGCGTACCGCCATCGCCGATATAATGTTTGGCAGTCGAGATCACTTTTACGGGCGATAAAAATTCTTTACTGTTCGCATCACCTTGCAAACCATTCACCATTTCACCGGCGTATTCTTTTACCAGATCCGGATGCTCTGACCAGGATTCATAGGTGCGTCCCCAGCGGTCATCACGTGCGACTGCAACTGTGGGCGAGAAATCCCAATCCAAACCTGTCACCGCAATTTCGGTTGCGGTGATTTCACCAATCTTGCGAATTAAATCCGGGTTGCGCATGGCACCCAATGCAATGTTATGCGGGAAAAGTGTGGCGCCTACTATGTTGCCAACGCCGTGTACTGCATCAGTTCCCCACATGATGGGAATAGCAATTTTTCCATCCGACGTGTCCATTGATGCTTGATAGTAAGCATCGGCAATCGCCAACCAATCAGCCGCTTTTGAATAACGGTTGCCATTGGGAACAGACCCGCCACCATTTAATACTGATCCTATGTGATAGTCCTTCACGTCCTGAGCTGTTAACCAACGAATTTCCGGCTGGATCATTTGACCCACTTTTTCTTCCAAACTCATTTTGGACAAAAGGTCTTCTATCTTATTCTCCAGTGCTGGATCTGCTTTGACCTTACTGATGACTTTTTGCCACAACACAAGTGACCTCCGGAGCTTGCCAAATATAAAAATGTGCGACAAACTACTATCAAATGACAGCGCTGTCAAATAATACGCCAATTTAATCAGGCATCTTTAACCAAAGTGAATGTGTTAAAAATGTCACGGCTGATCAAATAGAAATTTAATGCTATTCTCGCGCCCGTTTTTTATTAACGACTGAGGTCAACATGAATTTATTAGTAGCCGATATCGGCGGAACCAATGGCCGATTTGGTTTGGTTGATTACGACCCTGCCAGTTATCACAGCGGAAAAATTAATTACACCGCATCCAGACAAATCACCCTGAAATGTGCTGAATACCCCGATATGGCCAGCATGATAAAAGATTGTTTCCGACAGTTGGGTGTGTCACCGGAATATGCCTGCATCGCCATCGCAGGACCGATTGAAGATGGTGAAGCTTTTATGACAAATTTAAACTGGCGCTTTTCAATTGAAGATTTACGCCAATCCCTGTCGTTAAAAAAATTGCACGTGATTAACGACTTTGCTGCTCACGCATTTGCCGTTCCCTTTCAAAAAGAAGATGAATTTTTTACCCTGCATCAAGGTAAACCTAACAAGCTATGCCCTATAGTCGTTATGGGCCCGGGAACTGGTTTTGGCATGGCGCAACTGGTTCCACATAAAGGCCAATGGAGCGTGATTGCCACCGAAGGCGGTCACGCCAGCTTTGCACCGACAAATGAAAAAGAACTGGATATCAAACGCGTTTTATTGAAGCAACATAAACACGTTTCAGTTGAAAATATTTTGTCAGGTAATGGCTTGGTGAATTTGTACAAAGCACTCGCCACTCTTGCCGGTATCAACATTGAAAATTATTCTCCTGCCGACGTCAGCAGCAAAGGCATGAATAATACAGACCCTGTTTGCACAGATGCAGTGTTAACTTTTTGCGATATTCTCGGAGAAGTTGCTGGCGACAAAGCACTTTCAACCGGTGCTCGCGGTGGCATTGTGATCACAGGGGGAATCACAGCAAAATTACTCGATATGATTCCAAAATCCAACTTCATGGAAAGATATAAAAACAAAGGCCCGCTGGAAGATTATGTTAGCGATATCAATATTCGCGTAGTACTGAATGACAAAGCCGCACTGGTGGGTTCAGCCGCATGGTTAATTCACCACACTCCGGAATTACACGGCTAAGTATCCAAAATATATTTACCAATCAAAATAATCCCCGCAACAGCGGGGATTTTATTCGCAACCGAATTAATGTTTAATCAACCAGCACTGATGAATTTTAGAATTGCGTTTGAAATCTTCATCAATGGTTTTGGCTGATATATTTTCAATGTTGTAGGCCGATAAAGCGGCTTCATCCAATTCAAAACTGCGCAGGTTATTGGAAAATATCAAAACACCTTTCTCATCCAGCGCGCGCATGGATTTGTGAATTAAATCCACATGATCGCGCTGAATATCCAACACATCATCCATACGTTTTGAATTGGAAAAACTGGGTGGATCAAGCAGGATCAAATCAAACAATTGGTCATTCTCTTCCAGCCACTGCAGACAATCTGCTTGTACCAAACGATTTTTGGATTCACTTAAACCATTTAGCGCAAAGTTTTTTCTGGCCCAATTTAAATAAGTGTTCGACATATCCACACTCACTGTATAACGCGCACCATTCATGGCTGCATGTACACTGGCGCTAGCGGTGTAACAAAATAAATTTAAAAAACGTTTATCTTTGGCTTGTTCTGCAATCATTTTACGCACGGGCCTGTGATCCAGAAATAAACCCGTATCCAGATATTGCCAGAGATTGATATGTAATTTGCTAATCCCTTCCTGAACACTGAACAGATCACCGGTCGGTGTTTCCTGTACTTTTTCGTACTGGGTTTTACCTTTGTTGCGGCGACGTTGCTTGTAACTGATTTGTGATTGTGGAATATTCAACACATAAGGCACAGCCAGGGTAATTTCCTGAAAACGTGCGACGGCTTTTTCTTCATCAACCGATTTAGGTGCAGCATATTCCTGCACATGTGCATAAATTTTTTCAGGTTTACCCGGTTG
>CAMLRJ010000320.1 GCA_946482345.1 uncultured Cellvibrio sp. | reverse complement strand
CATCCTGCTATGTTCTTTTACACTCATTAATTTATGCTTATAATATTAATTGTTTGTCATTGTAAATTTTTGTTTGCTTGGTAGAATCCAGCGACTTGTGTTACTTAACACTGGTAAACCAACATCAACTGAAATTTTAGAAGGGAATCGATTATGCTCCTTCGTAGTCTTGTTTGTATCCTCGCTGCAATTTTTATTTCTTTTTCCTCCAGCGCTTTTGCTCAAACATTTTCTTTATCTTCTTCTACGAGCACTACAGGTGCGTACAGCATTACCTATTCTTCCAGTACAACTTATGCCTTAATCGATGAGTTGGTAAACGGCAGTTGGCAAACTATAGGAGGAGGGAATTTTAGCGGTTCTATTTCGGTAACAAAAACTGCCAGTGGAACCTACACATACAGGATGCAAAATTGTACGGCAGGGCAAGGTGGGCATTCTTGTGTTGTTGTATCGGGTACCAAGTCAATTGTAGTCACTCTTGCTGCTTCAAGTAGTTCGATAAGTTCATCGTCAGTATCAAGTTCTATCAGTTCGTCATCGCGATCAAGTTCAATTAGTTCATCAAACTCGTCCAGATCCAGCTTAATAAGTTCATCGTCCAGGTCAAGTTCGATTAGCTCATCTTCAAGATCAAGCTCGATAAGTTCATCACGATCCAGTTCTTCATCGAGATCAAGTTCGTCTTCTCGATCCAGCTCAATCAGTTCTTCATCACGCTCAAGTTCGATAAGTTCATCATCAAGATCCAGCTCAATAAGCTCATCGTCTCGCTCAAGCTCAATTAGTTCGTCTCGCTCCAGCTCTTCATCGAGATCAAGTTCGATAAGTTCATCTTCAAGATCCAGTTCAATAAGCTCATCGTCTCGCTCAAGTTCAATTAGTTCATCACGATCCAGCTCCTCGTCACGATCAAGCAGTTCGACGAGTTCAGTAGCAACAGAACCTGTTCCAACTCCGCCGGTTTTTGCGACTGCACCAAGCCCAACACCCACAATTGATTTGGCGCGTGCGCTGGCTGCTGAATTTGATGTGACGAGCAGTGGTCAGGCCACTTATAAAATTCCAGTAGAAACTGCTCCCGGTAGTGCAGGCCTTGTACCTAATGTCAGCCTGAATTATTCCAGTGGTGGTGGTAATGGTTTATTGGGTTTAGGTTGGTCATTAAGTGCTTATGGTGCAATTAGTCGTTGTCGTCAGACGGAAGGTATCGATGGTGTAGCGAAACCAATTACCTGGACTAATGAAGATCGTTTTTGTCTGAATGGTGAAAGACTGTTATTAGTATCCGGTACTTATGGTACGTCAGGCAGCACTTACAGAACGGAAGTCGATTCATTTGCACGCATCACTGCTGTTGGTGGTAGCACAGGCCACCCGGATTATTTTACTGTTGAATATAAAGATGGAATGGTTGAAACCTATGGCAATACAACCGATTCCTACAATTCAAAAAATCAACTTTCTTCTTCTGTTTCTACAACTGTATTGGATTGGGCTTTAAGTAAACGCTCAGACAGTGCCGGCAATAAAATTATCTACAACTACATAAAAGATTCCAATGAACAACGATTGGACGCTATTGATTATGCATTTGGTTCTGGCAGTACACGTGGCGCTTATTTGCAATTTAATTATGAGCCTCGTAATGATCCTATATCAGGTTATGTTGCGGGTTATAGTTACAAAACAAGTAAGCGTTTATCAGGAGTGAAGTCATATAACGGTACAACTGAAATTCGCAGTTATGTAATTACTTACAATCAAGCGAGTGCATATACAACCAATGACAAATTAAGTCGTATTAATAAAATTCAAGATTGTGTGGGTTATGCGTGTTCACCTGCTACTGAATTTGAATGGGAGCTTCCTGATTATCAATTAGCGGCAACGACATCTATTAAAAATTTCCCGAGTGGTATCAGTATTCACACCATGGGAGATTTTAATGGTGATGGTTTGCAAGACATTGCGTGGTTTGATCAAGCGGTTGCTGGTACATATGAAAATTCAGGAATGTATTTGAAGAGACCCTTACGTTATGCATACGGAAAAATTGATACAGATGGGAAATTTATTTTTGAGGATCAGGTTTTTGATAATGGTTCTTATGATGGGCCTAGTTTAAACAGTCGATCCATCAAAGCTGCAGATCTGAATAACGATGGCCGTATGGATATTGCTGTAGGAAATGAAATGAAGGGGTACAACAATCAGGTAAGTGGTGTACAGCAGACATATCTTTCGATACCAATGCCAGATGGAAGTTGGAGGCTTAAATCTCAGCCGAATGGGGCTACTTTTATTCCTGGAGGGATATCATTAACAGGTGACACAATGTCCAGATCTTTTCTGGATATTAACGGTGATGGATGGTTGGATCAATTATCTTGGCCCAAGGGAGAACTTCCTTGGGATGGCGAGCTTGCTGATGGGGCATTTATTCCTATGCCTGAAGCTGTGATATCAAAATTTTCTGGGGGAGAGAGTTTTTCTTTAAGTCATAAATTGGTTGATCCTTCTTATAAAAACAATGCAAGTTATGAATATCAGCCTGATGGCGATTTCCAAAATAACATGGGTTCGGCACCTCTTAATTATTTAACAAATTTAACAGGTGATTTTAACGGTGATGGCACAACAGATTTGATCGGATTCGCATATAGTTTTTTTACTGAATGCAGGGCACATGATTATGGATATCGGTATTGCGATGGTGATTTGATAGCATCAAGATCTGTTATTTATACGACTCATAAAATAAACAATAATTATGAATTAAGATATTTTCCTTTTGATGTGGCCCTGCTTGATGACTGGGATTTTGCTGTTGATTTAAATAAAGATGGGTTGTCTGATTTGGTTACTGTAGGCAATTCATCAGGTTGGGGTGTTAGGATTAATAGTGGAAATGGATTTTCTGCAGTCGGTTTTTTAGGTGCGGAAACTCGAAACACACAACTTTATGTTGATACTCAGGGAAATCAAGAAGTTACCTTGGTTGATATTAACGATGATGGTTATGAGGATTTTGTCTGGGAGCAACCACAAAATATAAATAATTTTGTTGGGCTAAGTAATATTAAAGTTCGCTATTGGGATCCGGCAGCAAATCAATTCGAATCGCAAGCAAAAGTATTGGCAACTCTGCCGTACAAAGTTATTCAAAATTACAATAATACTATGCCCAGGCCAGATCCTCGGATGATAAATGTTCTTCGTTTTAAAACAGATCGCTTTAGCATGACAGATGTCAATGGAGATGGGGTGCCGGATTTAGTGACAACACCCAATACACAGACCAGTGCTGATAGTGTGATAACAGTTAGATTGGCAACCAATGTAAAAAAGAATGCAAATAAAATAGTTTCAATTACAAATGGTTTAGGCGAGAAAAAGAAAATTCAATATGGTCGGGTGAATGAAAATCTTCATTACAATCGTCTTGATGGTATTTCTCTTCCAGGTTCTGAGCAAAAATGTGAGGACGTAATTCAGACATATGCAGATGATACTCAATATGTCGAACATATGTGCTGGACTGAATATTCTGGCGCGGTTGATGCCACGGCTTTCTACCAAGCCATTAATAATCCCTGGTTTGATTTAACTGCAGAAGAACAATCATTGCGTCCAGCATCCCCTGTGTTGGAAGCATTTGGCCCCATGTCAATTGTGACCGATGTTGAGGTCACTGCTCCCAGTGGTAACAGCAATTATCCGCAACAGGTTAATTCCAATTCGACAGCCAAGCTGAGCTATTACTACGGCCATGCCAAAATGCAAGCAGGCGGACGCGGGTTTTTGGGATTCAGATATTTCACAGTCGTTAATCGTGAAACCGGAATTCGAACAGAAACTGAATATCGCCAGGATTGGCCTTATATTGGTAAGCCTCGAAAAATAACGGTTTATGCTCCTGGTAATTCCAGTGTGGTTAATGGCCATAAATTAAGTGAACAATTTAATACCTGGGGATTTGTAAATTGCCACGATATTTATGGAAATCCTAATTCCAGTTGCGTTAGTGCAATGAGTACTCAGGTGGATGCATCAGGTACAGGTGCTCTTGGTGCGGTGCAACCTTTCTTGCGCGAGTCTATTAGCAAAACTTATGACTTGAATAATCCTTCTGTTACTCCATTGAGTACTACTACTCAAAAAAATATAAATGATGCCAAGGGTAATTCACTTGAACCGACCAGTATTACAACTGGCTCGAACTTGAAAGATATTAATAAATCCACAACCAATATCTATGATTATTCAGGCTCAACCTGGAGTATGCAACAAGGCCGCTTGCAACGCATGTCGGTCACTTCTTCTGATGCAACATATGGTTCTGTCACCAGAACATCCAGCTTCACTTATTCCACCAGTGGTGCTGATATAGGTTTACTAAAAACAGAAACGATTGAACCTGATAACTCTGCTTACACAGTTACTACTACACATACTTACAGTATGGGTAATAAAACCAAATCGGTAATTGTTGCCAACGGGCAAACTCGCCAGAGTGAAGTGGCCTATGATTCGCGTGGCCGTTATGTTGATAAGACTTACGGGTTTTTGACTAACGGAAGCAATCCGGATTCTCCAATTCGTCAATTAATTTCTGAAGTCATCAGCCGCGATAAATACGGTACACCGACAGAAATTCGCAGCTATACCAGCAGCAGTAATTACGTCACTAAAAAGATCGCGACGACAGATTTCGGTATTCCTTATTTCACTGCAGACAGCACGGGTGCTTTTGCTGAAATCAAAATCGGAACTGGAAGTGACGCTTATGGTATTTGTCCTGCAGACAACAAAGTTTGGACGATCACACAAGCCTCTGGTGGTGGCATCAGTTTGCAATGTTCTGACGTTCTGGGTCGTGTTCG
>CAMLRJ010000319.1 GCA_946482345.1 uncultured Cellvibrio sp. | reverse complement strand
CCACGCCGCGATAAGTGGTTCCGCTGAGAACCAGTGTTGTTGCACGGGTGTTGGTATCGAAGGTCCAGCTGCCGGAGAGGGCACCGGAAATACTGCCACCGCTGGCCAATTGAATATCGCTGGAAGATTTAATTGTGGTGGAGATGTCTTTGCCGTGATTGATCAATTGATAAGTTCCGGCAATTTCACTGGCAGCAACGGCTTCCAATGCTGCGCGACTTTGGTTTGCGTTGGTTGCGTCGATTTTTTCTGCGTAACGTAATGGCGAAACGACAGGCCAGCCATCGGCATTAAAGAAAAATTCGTGTGTGCGCACTTCGTGTTGTTCGCCACGACCGGGGAAACGGGTGTGGAAAATCAGGAAGTATTGGCCTGTGCTTGCTTTGCGATAAGCAGAGTTATGGCCTGGTGAAACGTAACCCAGAACATTGTTGGTGCCGCTGAACACATGGTTACCCATGAGTTTTACACCGTGTGGCGCAATGCTGGCATCGTCAAACAGAGGCAAGCTTGCATTGGATTTCACGTTGGTCATGCTGGTGCCTCTGGCGTCCACATAAGGGCCATTTGGATTACTCGAACGAGCGACACGAATGTTGTAAGCACCATCAGCACCCAGGCCGCCAAAACTCACAAACATGTAGTAATAGTTGGTTTCGGGACTATAAATAATATAGGGGCCTTCGATACGTGCGTGGTTACCGCCCATCAGGTGTTTACCATAACCCTGACCGGAAAGCGGGAAGCCGGTAGTTGCATTCAATTCCATAATGAATATGCCACCCGAATAAGACCCGTAGACCATCCAGAGACGGTTGTTCTTGTCTCTAAACACTGTCGGATCAACTACATTGGGATGCACCAGGGCGTTATAGACAGAACCGTCTTCACTGGTTTGTCCCCACATGCCGGAACGAAGGATCAAGCCATTATCAGAGTAAGGCCCTTGAACGCTGGAAGCGGATGCAATACCCATGGCAGATACAGGTGAGTCGCCCTTACAAGCGTTGTAATACATCAGGTAGCGGCCATTCACATAAGCAACATCTGGCGCCCAGAGGGTAGTGGTTTGCGCCCAGCTCAAAGCTTCGGAAAGCTCACTGTTTACGTTGTTGAATATAGGGTTACTGCTGTTTACACCATCCGCAACTCGAGACCAGTTAGTGAGATCAGCCGAACGTGCAACCGAGAGGTGTGATCCAAAAACATAGTATTGGTTGTTGGCAAAAATCACTGAAGGATCGTGCACCGCAATATTGGTAAAGCTGGGGGTCACAAAACTGATTGGTGCAGCGACAGAACCGCAAGTGGCTGCCGTCACGCTGGGCCCACTCACCACCAGGTTGTCGATATTGCCCAGCCCAAGACTACTGGTCGCCTGCAGGCGGACGCTGTGAGCACCGACATCCAGCCATACCGTATCGCTTTGGCTATCCGCCCAGCTAGTCCAGGAACCGGTAGACGCAAAACCAATGTTGGACGTGATGTTGCCATCGATAATCACATCACCAGGCCGCGAGGCTGAACCTACATTGGCATAACGCCATTTGAAACTGTAATAACCGGTTGTTTTTACACTGATCGACCAATTAACACCTGTGCCACTGGCATTGGTGGTATTGGCAAAACCACCCCCTGTGAAGCCGGTATTGTTGCTATCGATGGTGCCGTCAACCGAACAAAATCCCGACTGGTTTTCTTGCAAAGTAATACTAACGCCGCTTGCAACCGAGCTGGAACTTGATGATCGAGAAGAACTACTGGACGACAAACTTGATCTTGATGAAGACGACAGGGATGATCGTGAAGATGAAGAAACAGAAGAAGAGGAAACCAACGAGCGTGAAGATGACACAGAAGAACGTGAGGAGCTGGAAATACTGGATGATCGACTTGAGGATACAGATGATGAAGACTGGGTTCCGCCGCATATGCTGCCTGTCACCACAGGCGTTTCAACAGCACCATTGGCATTGACTTGCACACCAAATGCCACTGTCTGGCCTGGTTGTATGTTGCCATTCCAGCTCATGTTGGTTGCAGTGTAAGGATTGGAACCCGTCAAGGTAGCATTCCAACTGCTGCTAATCCGGTTATTGATGTAAGTCCAACCCACAGTCCAACCACTGATTGCCGCAGGGCCGGTATTGGTGATTTCAATACTGGCTGTAGCGCCACTGCCCCAGTTATTGGTTATTCGGTATGTGCAGTTGGCGGTCTGTGCCATCGAACTTTGCACTGCAAGCAAGGCTGATACAAAAAGTAGTTTCTTAAGCATGGTGAATGCTCCATAGAATGAACGGATGTTATGCGAGTATCACTTGAATTGCGGCTATACAACTTATGAATAATTTTATTATTAGCTTCAAACCCATGACCGATGGGTAGGATATGCCTCGCGGCGTGCCTGAGAGATCAGGATTTGCACTTTATATATTGTATGACAAATTATCTTTGCGTTAGAGCACAAATTCGGTCGGTTTGTCCCATATATCATATGAATTTTTCCGTCATTCCTGCGAAGGCAGGAATGACGATACAAATATCTTAACGAATAACTTTCACAAAAGTTTCCAAAGGCGGGTGCGGCATATCGACCCAATTATTTTCAGGCAGGGGCGGGATAGGGGCTGGTTCCGGTAATGCTGGATAATTCTGTGCCAGCAACTTATCCAGCTCATTGAGTGCAGAATCGTTTTGCGTTTCGCTGGGACAAAGAAAAATTTTATGTCGGCGACAATTATTTCCCCAATCCAAACTACTGGAATAACGAACCAAAGGCGCGGCGAAAACCAAACCAACCAATACCGGAATTAACCACCAGAAAAATACCGGAGCGTATTTAAACGTTATCAATCCCCAAACCAATGCGATGATGGTCAACTTTGATGTTCGGGCGAAAGCTTCTCTCCAGGTTAATAATCTTCCTTCACGATCCTGTGCTTCCCAACTGACTTTAAATCCCAGCAGCACTGAAATCACAAAATAAGCATGAAACGCCATCATGATCGGAGCAATTAATACCGCAAAAAAAGTTTCGACTGTTGCCCCTTTTATAATCGCTCTGACACCGCCAAATGTTTTTCTTCTATGCACCAGCGTAACCAATGTGCCCATTATTTTGGGGCCCATTAATAAAATAGTGGTTAATAAAATCAGCGCGATAATCAGTTCTGTTTTTGCAATCGGCCAATCAGGATAAAGTTGATAGGTTTCGGTGAAATAGACATTCGAATTTAATGCGCGCACAACGGCATCAGCAGTGGAAAGTACCAACATCAACAACCAGATTAACGATGTGATATACGCAAGCGCACCAAAGAAAAAATGACAGCGACTGATGGGATGCAAACCGGGCAAATCGATAATGCCCAAATGCTGGATATTCCCTTGCACCCAACGCCGGTCACGCGTGGCGTAATCAATAATATTGCAAGGCACTTCTTCATAACTGCCTTCCAGATCCGCGAGTAAAATCACATCCCAATTAGCGCGACGCAACATCGCCGCTTCAACAAAATCGTGACTTAAAATATCGCCACCAAAAGGCGCTCGACCGCCCAAACTCGGCAAGCCGCAATGATCGATAAACGCACGCAAACGAATGATGGCATTGTGCCCCCAATAATTGGCGGCGTCGGTTTGCCAGAAAGCCAAACCTGTGGCCAACATGGGGCTATAAAGTACCGCTGCAAATTGAACGAAGCGACCAAAAAAAGTGGTTTGGCGAACGGGGATGGGAACCGTTTGAATTAATCCGACACGAGGATTGGCTTGCATCTGACGCACTAAGGTTAACAAACATTCGCCCGTCATGATCGAGTCAGCATCCAACACAATCATCTGCTCATAATTGCTGCCCCAACGCTGGCAAAACTCGGCAAGATTACCGACTTTTCTGCCGATATTTTTTTCGCGACGGCGATAAAAAACCTGTTGCGATAAATGCCCCAGACGTTCCGTTAATTGTTGCCATGCATCGCGCTCGGCTTGTGCTATGTCCGGTTTGGTGGTGTCACTCAACATGAAAAAATCAAAGTGAGATAATTCGCCCGTTTTTTCCAGTGATCGCAAAGTCGCTTCGAATCCGGCGATGATGCGGCGAGTGTCTTCGTTGTAAACCGGCATCACAACCGCCGTGCGTGTGGTAATCGGCAATAATTCAGCAGTGAGTTTTTTTTGTCGCGTCAGGTTGAGTGGATCAATCCGAAAAAGTTGGAGCACAAAACCAATAAATCCACTCCAGAATGAAATCGCCAGCCAGGAAAAACTCAGGGCAAATAACATCAGAATGACGGTTTCAAGTGCGGTTAATTCATTCGCACTTAAAATCTCGTACATCATGTAAACGCCCCAGACACTGGTCGCCAGACTCAGGCCGCTGAACAACCAGCGGCGCAGGGATTTATAAGGCAGGTGTATGGCGTCACGGGGTTGCCCTGATAAATCCGCAGGGACAATCGGTGTATAGGGTTTACTGGATGGCGTCTGGGTACCAGACATAACTCCACACCTCGCTCAAGCGTTGATCACGTAATTTCAGGAATAAACGCATGTCCGCGACTTTGTTTCCTTCGGGTTCCAGTTTGAATGAGGCACGCCAGGTGCGGCCATCAGGCAATTGGCGAATGGCCAGTTCACTGATTTCACCGGCTGATTTTTGCATTTCAGCAACCAGCGGGGCATCAGGGGACAGGTTATCCAGTTCACCACCCCGGAAATCGATAATAAATTTGCGCTTGCTGCGTGGTGGTGGATCGGCCTGGCCTGGATTAGCACCCCAGCCAATACGCGTGCGTATCACTTTTGCGCCCGAATTCTCAGGCAGATGGTCATCAAAACTGCGCAAACGATATTTGAAAGTGGCGCTACCACCCGCTTTCATGGGTTTTTCCGGTACCCAATAAGCCACTATGTTGT
>CAMLRJ010000318.1 GCA_946482345.1 uncultured Cellvibrio sp. | reverse complement strand
TTTTATTAATGGTGATAACACCTATTATCTAAAGCGACATTTTGGTGTGGGTTGGCGGGAAATTCTTAAAAACTTATTGCAATTACGCTTTCCTGTATTGGGTGCTCTGAATGAATGGAAAGCTTTGCAAAAGTTATCTGCTTTGCAAATTCCCAGCTTGCAAGCAATTGCTTATGCTGTGCGGGGGCGCAATCCAGCCAAACAAGAGTCTTTTATTATCACAAAAGAGTTAAGTGATGTTGTGCAATTGGATCACTTTCTGCAAAGCCATTCACTTGGGATTCAGCAAAAAATGAGTTTAATTCGAAAAGTGGCGCAAATTGCACGTGACATGCATGCGGCAGGAATTAATCACCGTGATTTTTACTTGTGTCACTTTATGTTGAAACAGTCTTGGGACTTTTTATCCGAACCACCAATATTTATTATCGATTTACACAGAGCACAAATTCGTCCGCAAGTCCCTGAGAGGTGGTTGGTTAAAGATCTGGCAGGTTTGTATTTTTCCAGTATGACTTTACCCATTTCATTACGGGATAGATTGCGTTTTTTGCGCTTTTATTATCAAAAATCACTGGTTGATATATTTGATCATGAACAAATTTTTTTAAGTAGAGTTGAAACCAAGGCGAAACAACTTTACAAGAAGCATGAGTAATAACCCGTAGATGCATCAATTTCATCCGCAGCATCCTGCAAAATAGTGTTGATAGAGAAATATATGAAGTTGAGTTTTATTACTGACCGTCAATATCGTGAAGAAAAAGTTCTGAATTGGATTTCGGTTGGGTTGTTATTTTTTATAACATCTTTCATTTGGTCTCCTTCCCGTGATGGAGTGCAAACGGTTTTTGCTTTGGGTTTATTATTGCCTCTGTTATGTGTATTGCCATTTCGTAAACCGGATTTTCACATTTATGGCGGATGGTTTACTGGTTTAGCATTGATCTTTGCTGCTTATGCAACACTTACCAGCATATGGTCACCTGTTCCCAAAACGAATTTTTTTGTTATTCAGTGGATTGTTTTGGCGACCTGGTTGTGTGGAGTTAGTTGGCTGGCGAGTCGTCGAAGAATTGACTGGTACCGCATAGTGGAATGGTTATTGTTAGCGGGCTGTCTTTTTGGAATTCTCAACCTGTTAGCTTTTTATGGGCAAAATTCTTTCAGCTCTCGCCTTGAAGGTGCATTTGTTGCACGTAATCCCAATGAATTAGGTGTACTTTTTGGTGTATTGAGTTTATTGGCTTTTTGTCAGTGGTTAAAGAGCGATTCGCTGAAACAATCTACCCACTATGGATTGTTAATGATTGTATTGCTGGTGCCTTTGTTGCTTTCTCAAAGTCGAGGTGCTTTGCTGGCTTTGATTATGACTTCCTTAATGGCATGTTTTTATATTGGATTGTCCAAACAAAAATTGGGCATTTTGGTGGGGCTTGGTATTTTGTGTGCAGCGGCTCTTGTAGTGGGCTGGTCTCAGGTTGTAGTTGTTGCCCCTGATCGCTTTGGTTCAGGTTTGCGCGACATTATTTGGCAAGAAGTATTTTCACGCTCAGTGAATGAACATCTATTATTTGGAATAGGTTTGGAAAAAGAAGGGCGCATTATTATTCCGGATGTGGATGTATTTAATCACGCACACAATGTATGGTTGGATACGTTTTATCGCACAGGGTTGATTGGTTTAATTCTGGCGCTGACACATGTGTTTTATGTGTTGCAAAAGTTCAAACCTTCTGAAGCCCTAACACCTTTATATTTATGGTTGATGTTTGGGTTGATTGCATCAATGTTTGATTATCGGGGATTTTTCTGGGAAATTGATTTGAAATGGTTTTTATTCTGGATTCCTGTTGGATTAATTTCTGCTATGCGTATTCAAGAAAATAATTCTCTGCAACAAAATCCGCAAGTTTTACAAGTCACGGGTGATAAAAATGAAGACTAACATGCAGGAGAAATCTGCCTGGCTTATTTACAAACGTCTGCTTGCCTATGTCAAACCTTTTATTGGCATGTTTGCTATCAGTTTTTTCGGATTTATTTGCTACGCTTTTTCCAATAATTTGTTCGTACATTTATTGGAGGATTTAATCAACGTAATTTCTGCCAATAATCCGGCGGATCGCTACATGATTCCACTCCAGGTGATCGGTATCACCTTGTTAAGAAGCTTTGGAGCTTTTGTTGGTGTATATTTTATGTCTCGAATTGCACTACATGTAGTGCACAGGTTGCGCGTTGAAGTTTTTAATCATATGACGACGTTGCCTAATCCTGTTTATGATCAGAATACATCGGGTCATATGATTTCATTAATTACGTACAATATTAATGGTGTAACTTCTGCAGCGACTGACGCAATTAAAATCGGTTTGCGAGAGGGATTAACTGTTATCTTTTTATTCGCACAACTTTTGTATATGGATTGGAAACTAACCATGGTGTTTGTTGTTATAGCACCGGTTATCGGGTTTATTGTGATGATTGTAGGGAAACGTTTACGACGATTGAGTAAAAAAGTTCAATTGCTGGTTGGAGATCTGGCACAAATTACTAATGAAATGATTAGTGGTTTTAAAGTGATGCGCAGTTTTGGTGGCGAAAAATATGAAAAGGATCGATTCGAAAAAACCAGTCAAAACAATTTGAAGCAGAATATGAAAATTGTGGTGACCTCGGCGGCGAATACGCCAATCATTCATTTATTGGTTGCCATAGCAATTGCGTTTCTGATTTTTATTGCACTGACTTTTATGGAAATACAGGATCCTGCCAAGTTCGTGGCTTATATGACAGCTGCTGCTGCGATTATGCCTGCTGCCAGAAAATTGGGAGAAGTGGCTCCTATTATTTTAAAAGGCGTTGCCGCTGCCGAGAGCGTTTTTCAAATGCTGGATACACCGGCAGAAAAAGATTCTGGAACTCATCAGGTTGATAGAGTTAAAGGTGAAATACGGTTTGAAAATGTGAGTTTTACTTATCCACAAAAAGATCAACCTACTTTGAAAAATATCAATCTTGATGTTCACGCAGGTGAAGTGATTGCATTGGTTGGTAAAACGGGAAGCGGTAAATCGACGCTGGTGAATATGATCAGTCGTTTTTACGATCCTGATGAAGGAAAAATTATGATTGATGGTGTTCTTGTTCAGGATTACACACTACAAAATTTGCGCCAACAAATTGCGTTGGTGAATCAACACGTAACACTTTTTAACGAGACAGTTGCAGCTAATATCGCTTATGGTGCTAAACAGCATGCTGCTTTGGATGAAATAAAAGCAGCAGCAGACGCTGCGTACGCCACGGAGTTTATTGAACAGTTACCTGAAGGTTTTGCTACGCTTATTGGCGAGTCGGGTGGTCGTTTATCCGGTGGACAGCGACAGCGACTTGCAATTGCCAGAGCCTTGTTGAAAGACGCGCCGATTTTAATTCTCGATGAAGCAACCTCTGCATTGGATAACGAATCGGAGTACTATATACAACAGGCATTGACGCGAATTATGAAAGGGAGAACCACTTTTGTGATTGCACACAGATTATCGACTATTGAAAATGCAGATCGAATATTGGTAATGGAAAATGGAGAAATTGTTGAAGAGGGTAGCCATGCGGAATTGTTGGCTAGACAGGGGCAGTACACTCGTTTGTATGAATCCAAATTTGAGGTTTAATTTCAGTCATCAAAGGATGTTTTATGCAATTAATATTGCCTGCATTTGAGCATGCGAGAGTGTTGGTTGTTGGCGATGTGATGCTGGACAGGTATTGGCATGGCGTCAGCAGCCGAATCTCACCTGAAGCGCCCGTTCCTGTTGTTAAAATTTCCCAAAAAGATGATCGCCCGGGCGGTGCTGCTAACGTTGCACTGAATATTGCTGCATTGGGAGCCAGTGTTTCTTTGGTAGGAGTTGTCGGTGCAGATGAAGCCGGTGAAATTCTGCATCAACGTTTACAGGCTGCGGGAATTAATTCGTCACTGCAGATTGCCAGCAGAAGTCCAACTATTACCAAGTTGCGTGTGACCAGTCGTCACCAGCAATTACTGCGTATGGATTTTGAAGAAAAATTTCATAGTCAGGATGTCAATCAGGTTTTCAGCAAAGCTCGCCATCAATTAACACAAGCCAATCTTTTGGTTTTGTCTGATTACGCAAAAGGTACCTTGCAGGATTGCCAGTCATTAATTTCCCTGGCAAAAAGTGCTGGGATTCCTGTGTTGGTGGATCCTAAAGGGAATCAGTTTGAACTCTACAAAGGAGCGACTCTGTTAACTCCCAATTTGTTGGAGTTTGAAGAGGTCGTTGGCCCTTGTCGCGACGAAGCGACTTTGGTGGCCAAGGGTAATACCTTGATTGAAAAATTGAATCTGGATGCGTTGTTGATTACTCGCGGTGAGCATGGCATGACTTTGTTGCGCCATAACCAACCGGAATTGCATTTACCTGCCCGTGCGCGCGAAGTATTTGATGTGACGGGGGCAGGCGATACGGTTATAGCGACCCTTGCTGCCAGCCTTTCAGCCGGTGTGGACTTACCTCATTCAGTCGCATTGGCTAATCTTGCGGCGGGGATTGTGGTGGGTAAACAAGGTACGGCTGTTGTCAGTGTGCCGGAACTGCGCCGGGCTATTATTTCTGAACAAGGTGTTGAGCGAGGTGTGGTGAGTGAAGATCAGTTGCTCATGGCTCTTGAAGATGCACGCGCATCAGGTGAAAAAATTGTTTTCACCAATGGTTGTTTTGACATCATCCATGCCGGTCATGTGGGTTATCTGGATGATGCTCGCAAACAAGGTGACAGATTAATTGTGGCTGTGAATAGTGATGCATCTATTCGACGACTCAAAGGGGAAGGTCGCCCCATCAATACGCTCGACAGACGTATGACCGTTCTCGCAGGTTTGGGAGCGGTAGATTGGGTAGTGTAT